>JAYTML010000422.1:0-2124 GCA_043728655.1 Chthoniobacter sp.
GATCGCGCTGCCCGCTGTGTGCGCGCTCACTTCGATCGGCCCGGCCTGCGCCGCATAGCGCACGGCATTGCGCAGCACATTCGACAGCGCGCGGTCGAGCGCCTCGCGGATCGTGCGGATGCGGAGGTCCGCGGGGATGTGGACTTCCACGCGCACATCGGCGGCTTCGCGCGCGATGATTTCGGCGACGAGATCGGCGAGCGCGAATTCCTCCGGCGCGACGAGCGCGGGAAGTGCGGATGCTTTCGTGAAGGACAGCACCTCCTCGACGAGCCGGGCCATGTGCTGCAATTCGCGATCCAGCTTTTCCAAATAGCCCGCCTGCTCGGGCACGGCGCGCTGTTCGACGACGCCGAGCGCACGCTGCATCCGCGCGATGGGCGAGCAAAGTTCGTGAGCGACATCCGCGGTGAGACGGCGCTGGCGCTCGACGAGTTCGCCGAGCTGCGCGGCCATCGCGTTCACGGATCTGCCGAGTTCGCCGAGTTCATCGCGCCGAGCCTCGGGCACGCGCACCTCGAAGCGGCCTTCGGCGATGCTGCGCGCGGCGGAGTTCACGCGGCGGATGGCGCGGGTGATGCCGCCGACGATGGGCAGCCAGACGAGCGCCGAAATCACGAGCGCCGCCCCGCCGAGCGCGAGCCACGGCAGAGGGTCGAAAAACAAGCCGCCGCCGGTGATGCGGTCGGACATGATGAGGAGCGTGACGGGGCGCGGGTCCGGCGGGCTGTTGTCGGTGAGGCCGATATGAATGCCCACCCAGTAACGCGCGGGAGTTCCCGCCCGGAGCATGAAATCCGAACGCGCCGGCGGCGGCTCGCCCGCGCGCTTCGCGTCCCTGGGACGCTCATCTCGCGGCGGTCGGTCGTCGCGATCTTGCGGCCGCGCTTGCGGCGGTCCGCGGCGGTCGCGCAGTTTTTCCAACACCTCCCGCGGTGGCAGAAGGGTCTCGCCGGCGGTCTGCCGTCCGTCATTGCGGAAGATCGTGAAGCTAGCGCCGTGCGCCGTTTGGTAGCGCGCGAGCACTTTGTCCCACACCATCTTCGGCTGGTCGCGCAACTCGCCGCCGATGACTTCACCCATCGCCTCCAATCGCTGCCGTGCTTCGCCCGCGAGCAGCCAGTCCATTCCGAGGCGGAACTGCATCGCAATGAAAACTCCGGCCAGCAAAGCGACGAGCGCGAGGTTCACGAAGAACCAAAACAGCACTTTTCCATAAAGCGGGAAGCGGAGGCGCATGGCGTCAGCTCTCCAGGACGATGAGCATATAGCCGACGCCGCGCACGGTCTTGATGAAACGCGGCTCCTTCGGGTCGTCGCCGAGTTTTTTGCGGAGCGAGGAAATGTGCATGTCGATCGCGCGGTCGAACACCTCCCACTCGCTCCCGTGCAGCTCCTCGAAAAGCTGATCACGCGACTTCACACGCCCCTTCGCGCGAGCCAGCGCAAGCAGCAGCTCGAATTCCGTAAGCGTGAGCGCGAGCGCCTTGTCGGCCAACATTGCCGTGTGCGTCTCGGCGGAAATTCGCAGCGGCCCCGCGATCACCTCGCGCATCGGAGAAGGCGCCGGACTTTCCTCCACCCACCCCGCGCGCCGCACCGCTGCACGCAACCGCGCGAGCAATTCGCGGGAGGAAAATGTCTTCGGCAAATAATCATCCGCGCCGAGTTCCAGCCCGACCACCCGATCCACTTCCTCGCCCCGCCCGGTGAGCATGAGCACGGGCACTTTCGACTTCGCGCGGATGCGCCGCAGCACCTCAAAGCCGTCCACATCCGGCAGCATGACATCGAGGATCACCGCATGCCACGGCTCGGCGGTCGCGCGCTCTGCGCCTTGCTCGCCGGTGTGCGCGATCTCCACGCGGAAGCCCAGCGGCGCGAGGTAATCGGCCGTGAGCTGGCAGAGATCTTCGTCGTCATCGATGACCAGCACGCGCAGCCCCTCGCGGGCTTTCGGTGCGGAAGATGGAGCGCTCGGTGGCATGGCGATGACGAGCGCAGCGTAGCCTGCCATGACACCTGCGCGCGCACATTTACTGTTTGCTGACAATTCTCCGGTATCATTCGGACGCTTTGCTGACATGGGTGACTTACGGTTCGGGACATCCCTCCGTCCCCTCC
>JAYTML010000423.1:0-3325 GCA_043728655.1 Chthoniobacter sp.
GAAAACTCCGGCATGGGACCCGGCATCGGCAATGGCTCAAGGCGGCCGGAGGACGACTCGACGAAGAGCGATTTCAAGACCGAGAAGTCGTCGTCGCAACTCACCGGCGGCAAGCTGCTGCTGGAGTGGAAGACGAAGGAAGTCGGCGAGACCGGGGCGCGCGCCGAGGAGTTCCGCGAGGGCGTGAAGCGTGTGAAGCAGGGCGTGAGCGAGGCGATCCAGCAGGAGCAGGTGCCGCCCGGCTACCACGAGGCGATCAAGAAATACTTTGACTCGCTGCCCGAGAAGCCGGCGGAGAAACCCGCGCAGTGAGCGGCCTCCGTTGCTCCGCTCGGGATGACAGCGCTCGGAACGCCATCCGCGCTGTGATCGCGCCATGACCCGCCGCGCCCTCCCGCTCCTTCTCCTCGCCGCGCTCGTGTCCGCGTGGCTTTACCACCGCAGCGGCCCGCCGCGGCTCACGGTCTATTGCGCGCACGACTCGATCTACGCCGATTCCGTCCTCCGCGACTTCACCCGCCAGACCGGCATCCCAGTCGCCACGCGCTACGACACCGAGGCCACGAAATCCCTCGGCCTCACCGAACTCCTCGTCCGCGAAAAGGACGCGCCGCGCTGCGACGTCTTCTGGAACAACGAACTCCTCGGCACGCTCGACTTGCAGGAAAAAGGGCTGCTCGCGCCGTACCGCGGCCCCGGCTGGGAGCGCATCCCGGCGAAGTTCAAGGACGCCGACGGAAACTGGACGGGTTTCGCCGCCCGGCTCCGCGTGAGGATTTTCAACACGTCCAAAGGCTCGCCACCCGCCACCGATGCGCCCGAGCCGATCCATGACCTGAAGCGCTTCGCCATCGCGAAGCCGATCTACGGCACCACACTCACGCACTACTCCGTGCTCTGGCAGCGCTGGGGCCGCGAGCCGCTCATCGCGTGGCATCGCGACTGGCGAGCAAACGGTGGCCGCGAACTGAATGGCAACGCCGCAGTGAAGGACGCCGTCGCCGCCGGCGCGTGCGACACCGGCTTCACCGACACTGATGACTTTTTCGAGGCGAAAGACGACGGCAAGCCCGTGGCGATGCGCCCAGTGCGGCTCGACGACGGCGCGACGATCTGCATCCCGAACACCGTCGCCATCATCCGCGGCACGCGCCGCGAAACCGACGCGCAGCGGCTCGTGGATTTCCTCCTCTCCGCCGAAACCGAAGTCGCGCTCGCGCGCTCGAAGTCGCGCCAGATCCCGCTCGGCCCCGTGCCCGAGGATCAAGTGCCCGCCGAAGTCCGCGAGCTGCGCGGGTGGGCGGCGGACGGCGTGCCGCTCACCGGGCTGCGCACCGCGCGGGCAGAGTGCCTCGCCTGGCTGAAGTCGGAGTATCTCGAATGACGCTCGCAGGGCAGACAGCCGAAGGCGCGGCCCGCGCGCTGGCCGTCGCCGGCCTGGCGCTCGCGCTCGCGCCGGCGCTTGCGCGGCTGCTCGCGCACACGCACGGGCCGCGGCGCACGCTCGTGTGGGCGCTCCTGCTCGCACCGCTGCTCACACCCGCGCTGCTTGTCAGCTACGGGTATTCGCATCTCTCGCTCCGGCTCATGGCGGTGCCTGGCGCCACTGCGGCTCTCTACTTCGCAGCGCTCACGCTGAAGCTCGTCCCCGTCGCTGCGCTCATCCTTCATTTCATTCCGTCCGCGCTTTCGCCCGAGGCGGTGCGGTGCCACGCGCTCCTCGTCCGCTCACGCTGGGAACGCTGGATTTTCCAGCTTCGCGGGGCGGGCCGCGCTCCGTGGATGGCGGGCGGGCTCGTCTTCCTTTTCGCATTCACCGACTTCGAGCTGGCGTCGTTGTGGAGTTTGAAAACGTGGACCGTCGCGCTCTTCGATGCGCAGGCGGGCGGCCTCGCGCTCGGCGCTTCGCTGCGGCTCGCCGCGCTGCCGCTCGGCGTCGAGATCGCCGTGCTCGCGCTCCTGCTGCGGCCACCGGCGCTGACCATCTGCCCCGCCGCCGGGAAGGCGCCCGGCCGCGGCGCCCGGCGCGCGCTGCTCGCATATCTCGGCGTCGCGGCGCTGCTCGGCTGCGGCTGGCCGCTGCTTTCCGTGACGGCGCAGGCCGGCGACGGCTTCCGTGCGGTCGCGGAGAATTTCGTCCTCGCGAACGGACTCGCCGCCTCGCTCACGTTTGCCGCCGTGGCCGCGCCCGGCGCATGGCTTCTCGCCGCGTGTCTCGCCGGATTCCGCCGCGCCGCGCTGGTGTCCGCCCTGCCCGGACTGCTCGGGGCGCTGCTGGTCGCGTTGCTTCTCCTCACGGTCTTTCAGCTCCCGGCGCTGCGTCCCGCATACGACACGCCGGTGCCGCTCGTCCTCGCGCTCACGATCCTGCTGTTGCCATTTGCCATCCCGCTCCGCTGGCTGCTCGATGCGAACCGCCACGCCCCGGCGCTCCATCTTGCCCGGATCGCCGGTTCGTCCGCGCTCATCTGGCGGCTCGATACGCGCCGCCGCTGGCTCGCGGTGTTCCTGCTGTTCTGCTGGGCGTATTTCGATTTCACGGCGGGCTCGATCCTCGCGCCCGTCGGCCTCACGCCGGTCTTTGTCCGCCTGCACAATCTCGCGCACTACGGCCAGACGGCCGTGCTCTCGGCCATGTTCCTCGCGGCGTTTGCGGCGCCCGTGGCTGTTCTGCTTTTGACCGCGCCCGCCGCGCGCTGGTATGCACGCCGCTGATGGCCACCGACCCGCTCTGGACTCTCGATCACGTTTCGCTCGCGCCCGCGCGTCTGCGCGACGTGTCGCTGGTTTTGCGCGCCGGCGTCACCGCAGTGATCGGCTGGTCCGGCGCGGGGAAAACCTCGCTGCTGAATGTGCTCGCCGGTTTCGAGAAAGCGGAGCGCGGCAGCGTGCGCGGACCGGCGTCCGTGGCGTGGGTGCCGCAGGACGGCGGGCTCTGGCCGCACTGCACCGTGCGCGAGCATCTCGCCATCGCGCGGCCCGGCGGCGAGGGCCTCGGCGCGCTGCTCGCCGCCTTCGATCTCGCGGCGCGCGCGGATGCGCGTCCGCACGAACTCAGCCAGGGCGAGCAGGCGCGCCTCTCGGTCGCCCGCGCGCTCGCGGCGAATGCCGCCGTGCTCGTGATGGATGAGCCGCTCGCCCACGTGGATCCCGCGCGGGCGGGCAACTACTGGCGCGTGATCCGCGAGCACCTCGCCGCCACCGGCGCATCGCTGGTCTTCTCCACGCATCTGCCCGAGATCGCGCTCGGCGAAGCGGAGCGCGTGGTCTGCCTGAGCGAAGGCCGCGTCGTCCACGAGGGCGCGTTGCGCGAACTCTACGACGC
>JAYTML010000424.1:0-4088 GCA_043728655.1 Chthoniobacter sp.
TCCGCGAACTGGCCCCACTACATGGAGCGCGCGATCCAGGGATACTTTGGCAAGGCGGCGGGCGTCGTCTTCCTGCAAGGCGCGTGCGGCGATGTCACGCAGGTCGATAATCTCGGCCCGCACGCGAATCCCGATGGCGACGCGTGGTCGCAGTTCGTCGGCGGCCGCGTCGGAGCGGAGGCGGTGAAAGTGCTGCTCGGGATGTCGCAGACGCGCGTGAGCGAAGTGCCGCTCGCGACGAAGGTGAAGAGCTGGACCATCCCGCGCCGCGCACCCGCGCCGGAGCGCGTCGCCGCAGCGGTGGAGCTGGCGAAAAAAGGTGCGAAGGACGGCGGTGCGGACTGGGTCTGGGCGAAGGAAACCGTTCTGCTCGATGCGCTCCTCGCGAAGCATCCGGCGGTCGAAGTCGAGGTGCAGGCGATCCAGGTCGGGCCGGTCGTGTGTCTCGCGAATCCGGCGGAGTATTTCTGCCAGTATGGCCTCGATCTCAAGGCGGGCAGCGGCTTCCCGATCACATTCCCGGTGGAGCTGGCGAATGGCTGCGTCGGCTACGTGCCGACCGAGGAGGCATTCGGCGAGCACGGCGGCGGCTATGAGACGCGCCTCACCAGCTACAGCAATCTGGAGATCACCGCCGGCCGCCAGATCCGCGACGCCAGCCTGGAACTCGCGCGCCAGCTCACACCCGCGCCGCTCCCGCAGCCCCCGCTCGCACCGCCATTCAAGGGCGAGGGCTGGACCTACGGCAACCAGCCGCCGCAATTAAAATGAACCTGCGGCTGCACGCGCTTGCGGCGCTCGCATTCGCGGCATCGGGCTTCGCGCAGGAATCGCCGCTCTCGCCCGCCGATGCGCTGAAATCCTTCCAGCTCGCGGAAGACCTGAAGATCGAACTCGTCGCCGCGGAGCCGCTCACCGCATCGCCGTGCGCCATCGCGTTCGACGAACGCGGGCGCCTTTTCGTCGCCGAGAACCGAGGCTACCCGAACACCGCCGAGCCGCCGCAGGGCGTGATCGCGCTGCTGGAGGACACCGACGGCGACGGACGCATGGACAAGCGCACGGTCTTCGCAGACGGCCTCACTTTCCCGAATGGCGTGATGCCGTGGCGAGGCGGCGTGATCGTGACCTGCGCGCCGGACGTGCTCTTTCTCCGCGACACCGACGGCGATGGCCGCGCCGACGAGCGCCGCGTGCTGCTCACCGGTTTCGACACGAAAGGCAGCACGCAGCTCCGCGTGAACGCCCCGACGCTCGGCCCCGACGGTTGGATTTACCTCGCCGCCGGGCTCGCCGGCGGCACGATCACGTGCCCCGAACATCCCGAACGCGCGCCGCTGAAGATGACCGCCGACGTGCGCTTTCACCCCGACACGCTCGTCGTGGAAAACGTGGACGGCCGCTCGCAATATGGCATGTCTTTCGACCAGTTCGGACGCCGCTTCATCTGCATGAATCGGGTGCCAGTGCAGCACGTCGTCCTCCCGTCGAAATGGCTCGCCCGCAATCCGCATCTCGCCTTTTCCGAGACCGTGCAGGACTGCAACGAACGCAGCGTGAAGACCGGACTGCGCGGCGGCGGCGACGGCGTGCGCCTTTTTCCGATCAGCGAAAACATTACCACCGCGGACTCGCACGCGGGCTCGTTCAGCGCCGCGTGCGCGATCACCATCTGGCGCGATGGCGCGCTGCCATACGAGTTCCGCGAGGCTGCGCTGACTTGCGATCCCACCGGCAATCTCGTCCACGCCGACAAGCTCGAAACGCACGACGTGACCTTTCGCGCGAAACCGATGTTTGAGAACCGCGAGCTGCTCGCATCGAGCGACGACTGGTTCCGTCCCGTCTTCCTGACCTGCGGGCCGGATGGGGCGCTCTACGTCTGCGACATGTACCGGAAGACGATCGAGCATCCCGACTATCTGCCGGAGGAAGTGCGGAAGCGGACGGACTTTGAGAGCGGCAAGACGATGGGCCGCATCTGGCGCGTGTGGCATCCGAAGTTTGCGTTGAAAGCCCCGGTGCCTTTCGCGGGCGAGTCCGCCACGGAGCTCGTTCGCCGAATGGATGCGCGCAGCGGATGGGAGGCGGACACCGCGTTCCGTCTGCTCATCGGGAAGCGACCCGACGGTGCGGCTCCCGCATTGCGCGCCGCCATCGAAGCGCCCGGCAGCAGCAAGACCCAGTGGTGGCGCCTCCACGCGCTGGCGGCGCTCGGTCCGGTGGATGACGAGTTTCTCGCGCGCATGCTGCGGCATCGCGACGTCGGCATTCATTCCGCGGCATCCTGGCTGGCTGCGGAGCGCGGCCCGCTGCCGGCCGTGCTGGAGGAAGCCGTGCTCGCCCGCGCGGCAACCATGCAGCCGGCCTACGATCTTCTGCCCTGCCTGCTCGCGCTCGGCTCGTGCCGTGATGAACGGGCCATGAACGCGCTTGTGAAGGCTGTGCTCTGGATCCCGGAGCGCTGGACGATTGCGGCGGCGGAGAGTTCCGCCGCCGGGCGGGAGCGGCTGTTGCTGGAGGCGATGGTGCAAGAGATCGCCCGCAACGGCTCCCATATTCATGAGGATCGCGTGCCCGAAATCGCCGCCGGGATCGCGGCGCTCGCGGGTCGCGCGTGCCCGCAGGAGGATCGACTCGGCGCGCTCGCCGCCCTCGCCCACTCGGACTTGCAAGGGCGGGCCGAGATTCTGCCGCTGCTGCTCGTCGCCTTTGCGGAAGCCGCGAGGATTCATCCCTACGAACGCGCCAATAAGCGGGCGCTGTACGAGTGGGCACGCGACATCGCCCTCGGTGCAGAACCGGAGGCCGTGCGATCAATGGCCATCCGTCTGCTCGGGCAGACTCCGTGGGAAGATGCCTCGGGACCGCTTCTTCAACTGCTCGGCGCGTCGGAGCAGCCGATGCAGATAGCGGCTATTCATGCACTCGCGATGTTTGACCGCGACGAAGCCATCAGCGCCCTGCTCACCCGCGAGCGTTGGTCGAACGCCACACCCGCGATCCGCGAGACGATGGTTTCCTCGCTGCTTTCCCGACCGGGGCATTTGGCCCGCGTGCTCGGAGCGATCGAGTCCGGCGCGCTGCCCGCGGGCGCGCTGAATCCGCAGCAGCGTGCGCTCTTTCTCAAAAACAAGGACGCCGCAATCCACGATCGCGCGGAGAAGCTTTTTGGAACAGCGCTCGCTGGCAACCGCACAAAAGCGTTCAACGACGCGAAAGCCGCGCTCGCGCTGGTGGCCAACGCCGGACGTGGGCGCGAAATGTTCAAGACGCACTGCGCGATGTGCCATCGCCTCGACCGCGAGGGCTCCGCCGTCGGGCCCGATCTGCTCGACATGCGCAACCAGCCGAAGGAGTCGATCCTCTTCCACATCGTCGTGCCTGAGGCGGAAGTCGCTCCGTCCTTCGCACCGTACCTCATCGAGACCGACGACGGACGCACGCTAGCCGGCATCCTCGCGAGCGAGACGCCCACGAGCCTCACGCTGCGCATGCCGGCCGGCGCCGAGGAAACCATCCTTCGCACGAACGTCGCGCGGATCGAAGCCACGTCCGGTTCACTCATGCCGGCGGGTTTCGAGGCGGCCATGTCGCCGCAGGATCTCGCCGACCTGCTCGCGTTTCTCAAAGGCGAACGCTAAGAAGCGACACTCAGTTTCTCCGAACAACCCCATGAGCAAAAAATACAACGTCGCTGTCATCGGCTACGGCTGGGCCGCGGGAGCGCACATCGCGGCGATCAATGCCACCACGCAGGGTCAGGTCACCGCCGTCTGGAGCTCGCGTCCGCTAGATTCCGCCGAGCTGACCGCGCGCCACGGCTCGCCGATCACCGCGCACAGCGATCTTGCGGCGATGCTCGCCGATCCGGCCATCCACGTCGTGGACATCACGAACTATCCGAACCAGCACGCCGCGCAGTTCATCGCCGCGGCGCGCGCGGGAAAACACATCATCGTGGAGAAGCCGCTCGCCATCGAGTGGAGCGACATCCTCGCGATGAAGCGCGCCGCCGATGAGTCCGGCGTGAAAGTGTGCGTATGCTTCGAGTGCCGGTGGTCGTCGCAGTTTCTCGCGACAAAGGC
>JAYTML010000425.1:0-12340 GCA_043728655.1 Chthoniobacter sp.
GCGGGCCGGATCGGCGTGCCGTAGGCCCAGAGGCCGATCAGCGCCGCGAAGATGAAAGTCGTCGCATAGACCGGATAGAGCACCGAGAGCGCGCCTCCCTTTTTGAAAGCGGCGACGAAGAGGACCATCACCGCGACATAGCACGCCACGCCGCCGAGCAGGCGGGCATTTGCCACGTAGCTCATCAGACCGTCGGTCGCGCGCTCGGCGCCGGACTTGTAAAGGAACTGCCCCAGCGCGCCGAAGAGCGACGCGAGGAGGAAGAGGACGATGGAAAGAGCCGGCGTTTTCATCGGAGGGAATTGACTGGTGCGGTTGTCAGGGGTCCGCCGGGTCTCGACCCGACAGCCTTACCGGATCGCGTCCGGCGCATGGCCGAGCGCCACCTTCAGCCGGGCGATTTCATCGCGCATCTCGTCGCGGCGCGCCTGCAGGGTAGTCACATGCTGCTTGGCGCGCTCGAGCCCGGCCTTGACGGCTTCGAGCTCGGATTTGACCGAGTCGCGCTCGGCCTCGACGGCGTGCAGTCGGTCGATCCCCTGGTCGAGCTGGGTTTCGATCGATCCCGCGCCCGACTTCACCACGTCGCGCTCGCTGTGCGCCTGCCGGAGCTGCTCAGCCGCCACGCCGAGTTCGGTGCTCACCTTGGCCAGATTTGCGGAAAGGCGGTCGCGTTCGGCGGCGAGCGTCTGGCTCTTTTCCTGAGCGGCGGCGAGCGCCTTCCCGTGCTCCTCGGCCTGCGCGGCCTTTGCGAGCGCCTCGCGAAGCTGTGCGTCCTTCGCCGCGAGCTGCGCGGCGACCTGCGCGCGTTCGCCGCCATCCGCCTCCGTGCTCCGGTGCAGTGCTTCGATTTCCTTCTGCGCTTTTTCCAAATCGGCAGTCAGCGCCGCCGTGCGGTCCTGCGCCTCCGCAGTCGTTCCCTTGAGCTTGTCAGCGGCGGCGAGGGCGTCCTCCATCTCCTGGATCTTCTGCCGCGCGCTCTCCACGGCGGCGGACTTTTCCTCCAGCTCCCTGCGCAGCGTCGCGCCCTCGGTGCGGGCCGCGGCGAGTGTCTCGGCGGCCTCGGCCACCTCGCGCTCGCGCTGGCGCAGATTGTCGAGCAGTCCCTCCACGCGGGCCTGCGCGCCCTTTGCCCCCTCGCTCCCCTCGGCGTGCGCGCCGCGCGCGCTCTCCTGCGCCGCTGCGGCCTCGGCGGCCTCCTGTTTCAGCCGGGCGGCTTCGTTTTTCGCCGCGTCCGTCGCCAGCTCAGCCTGTTGCAGCGCCTCCTCGCGGGCGGCCGCCTGCTTTTGCGCTTCGTCGCGCTCGATCCTGCCAGCTTCCAGTTTCTGCCGCATTTCGGCGAGGTTCTGCCCGGCCTGCACGGTCTCCGCCTTGGCCGTGGCCAGCGCCTTGGCCGTCGCCTCGAGTTCGCCGCGCAGTTGCGCCACGTCGTTCTCCTGAGTGCCCAGCTTTTCCGCGGCCTCGCCAGATGCGGTCAGGTGATCCCGCAGCTCCTCGCGCTCCCGCTCCACGGCGCGCACGCTCTCCGCCAGCTTTGCCGCCTTGGAGCTTTCCACGCCGAGCTTCTCCCGAGTCTCGGCCAGCTCGGCGGCCATCGCTTTGGCGTCGCCCTCCGCCTGGCCAAGTTTCGCAAGCAAAGTGTCGCGCTCCGCGGCCACCACCGCGACCTCATCCCGGCCCTGTGAAAGCTGTGCCTGCACCCGCGCGGCCTGTGCCTCGGTTTCCGCGCGCGCCTGATCGGCCAGAGCTTTTTCAGCCGTCTGAGCCTGCGCTGCATTTGCCAGATTCTTCAGCTCCCCGTCCATCCGGGCAGCCTCCGTCTTGAACGCGTCGCGCTCGGCGGAGATTTTCCCGAGCTGCTCGCGCAGCGCCGCCAGTTCCTGCGGCTGCCGGTCTGCCTCCTTGTCGGCCTCGATCCGCTGGGTCAGCGCCTCCTTTTCCTTCCGCTCCCGCAGCATGTCCTCGCGTGTCTTTTCGAGCTCGGTCTTCAGGCGATCCTCCTCGCCTTTGAGTCGGTTCAGCTCCAGGCCGGTCGCGCGGAGCCCGTCGCGCTCGAGCGTCGTCGCATCGAGATCGGCGCGCAGGCGGCTGACCTCGGTCGTCGCCTTTTCGCTCTCACTGCGCAGCTTTGCGGCCTCGTCGAGCGCGAGGGTCAGCTCCCGCTGTTTGCGGTCCAGCTCCTCGTAGGCGCTGCCAGCCCCGCCTGCGCCCGCGGGCTGCCCGCGGCGGGTCACGACTTGGGCCGCGACGCCGGACTGCGACGGGATGATCACCGCGCTGCGGCAGCTCGGGCAGTCGATCTGCATACCTGCGGCACCCTCGTCCACGGCGATCTTCTGCTCGCATTCAGGACAGTGAAACTTGATGTCAGCCATAGGTTTTTGGGGGCGAAAAATTGCGCGCGGAAAACAGGGCGTGTAGCTACCAGCGGGCTCCCGCTGGGGCAAAACAAAAAGCCGTCCGCTTGACGCGCTCCCGCCGGATTCTACCGTGCCGCTATTATGAAAAAACTGACTGCATCCCTCTGGGCTCTGGCCCTCATGCCCCTCGTCGCCCTGGCTGCGGACAAGTTCCCCGCCATCAGCCACGACGCCCTGAAGCAGGCCATCGCGGAAAAGAAAGTGACCGTCATCGATGTGAACGGTTCCGACAGTTACAAGGCCGGCCACATCCCGGGGGCGATCGACTTCGCCAAGGTGGAGGAACAGCTCGCCGCCAAGCTCCCCGCCGACAAAGGTGCGCTCGTCGTCGCCTACTGCGCGGATGAGCAATGCGGCGCCTATGCCTTCGCCGCCGAGAAAGCCGCGGCGCTCGGCTACACCAACGTGAAGCACTACTCGGCCGGCATCGAGGGCTGGAAGAAGTCCGGCGAGAAGACCGAGCCGGGCACATAGCCGGTCCGCGGCCACGACCGGAGGGCAGCGCTTCTGCGCGGGGTTGCCGGCGCAAGCCTCACCGCTTGAACTTCGAGGTTTGCTCTTTGAGCTTTGCACTCCCGCCCTTTCCCCACACCTTCCCGCGCCGTGTCCGAAGCTACCATTCCAGCGCCCATCCTCTCGATCCCGCCCGGCGACTTCCGCGCCTACATCTTTGACTGCGACGGCACGCTCGCGGACACCATGCCCACGCACTACCGCGCGTGGCAGGTGGCTCTCGGCGAAAACGCCCGCGAGTTTCCCGAGGCGATGTTTTACGAGCTCGGCGGCGTGCCCACCGCGCGCATCGTCGAGATCCTCAATGAACGCCACGGCTACGCCATGCCCGTGGCCAAGACGGTCGAGCACAAGGAATCGCTTTTCCTTTCCATGAGCCACGACATCGCGGCGATCGAGCCCGTGGTCGCGCTCGCGCGGAAATACCACGGCGTGATACCGCTCGCCGTCGCCTCGGGCGGGCATCGCCGAATCGTCATGAGCACGCTCCGCGCGCTCGGCATCGCCGACCTTTTCGCCGCCATCGTCTGCTCGGAGGACTACCGCCGCGGCAAGCCCTCGCCCGATCCCTTTCTCGAAGCCGCGCTCCGCCTCAACGTGCCGCCCGAGAGCTGCCTGGCCTTTGAGGACACCGCCACCGGAATCGCCGCCGCCACCGCGGCCGGCATGCAGAGCGTGCTCGTGCCGCCGCACCTGCGGTAGGAGGCGCCGCTCACTTCCTCTTCCGCCGCTCGGCGGCGCTGGAGTAGAGCGAAACGGCGATCGGCACCAGATAGGTGAGCGGGATTTTCCACGGGTTCGGCGGCAGCCGCCCGGCGAGCAGCGAGTCGCCGCTGTTGATGAGATTGAGCGCCGTGCCGACGAGCAGGGAGACTTTCAGCGCACGGAGCCACATGGTTTTGTCGATCATCACTCGGGCGATCTCTTTACCCGATCCCGGAATCCGGGCGAGATTTTTGGCAGGGTCGCGCCTTGCGGGACGCTCCGCCTTGGCGTGAACTACGCGCTCCTGATGTCCTCCGCCGCACTTTATCGCACGCTCAAGCAGTCGTTTGGTTACGACTCGTTCCGCCCTCTCCAGGAGGAGATCATCACCGACGCGCTCGCGGGGCGCGATGTCTTCGCGCTGCTGCCGACCGGCGGCGGCAAGTCGCTCTGCTTTCAGCTCCCGGCCCTGGTCCGCGAGGGGCTGACGGTCGTCGTCTCGCCGCTCATCGCGCTGATGAAGGACCAGGTCGATGCGCTCACGGCGAGCGGCGTGGCGGCGACCTTCATCAACTCCACGCTCAAGGCCGAGGAGTCCCGCGCCCGGCTGCGCGGACTTTTTGCCGGCCAGTACCGGATGCTCTACGCCGCGCCCGAGCGGCTGATGCTCGACGGCACGATCGAGATGCTGCGGCAGTGGAATGTGGCGCAGATCGCCATCGACGAGGCGCACTGCATTTCCGAGTGGGGGCACGACTTCCGCCCCGAGTACCGCCAGATCGCGAAGCTGCGCGACGTTTTCCCCGAGGTGCCCTTCATGGCGCTGACGGCGACCGCCACGGAGCGCGTGCGCGGCGACATCGTGAAGCACCTCCGCCTGCGCGAGCCGCGCACGTATGTCGCGAGCTTCAACCGGCCGAATCTCTCCTACCGCGTGGTGCCAAAGGCGAAGCCGTATGAGCAGACGCTCGCCTTCATCCGCGGGCGCAAGCGCGAGTGCGGCATCGTGTACTGCTCCAGCCGCAAGGCGACCGAGAGCGTGGCCGAAAGGCTCGTGGCCGACGGCATCTCCGCAGCGCCCTACCACGCCGGGCTCGATGACAAGGTGCGCGCGGAAAACCAGGAGCTCTTCCTCCGCGACGAAATCCACGTCATCTGCGCGACGATCGCCTTCGGCATGGGCATCAACAAACCGAACGTCCGCTTTGTCCTGCACTACGACCTGCCGAAGAACGTGGAGGGCTACTATCAGGAAACCGGGCGCGCCGGACGCGACGGCCTGCCGAGCGAGTGCCTGCTGCTTTTCAGCTCCGGCGACGTGGTGAAACAGACCGCGTTCATCGACGAGAAGACCGACCCCGAGGAGCAGCGTGTCGCCCGCGAGCAGCTCCAGAAGATGGTCCACTACGCGGAGTGCGCCGCGTGCCGGCGCGCGGAACTGCTGCGCTATTTCGGCGAGGAATTCGGTGAGCCAAACTGCGGCGGGTGCGACAACTGCCTCGAACCGCGCGAGACATTCGACGGCACGCTGGCCACGCAGAAATTCCTCTCGTGCGTCTATCGGCTGCGGCAGGCCTCGCGCTTCGGCGTGGGGCTGAACCACATCGTCGAGGTGCTCACCGGCGGCGCGTCGGAGAAGGTGCTGAAGTGGGGGCACGACAAGATTTCCACCTACGGGATCGGCAAGGAGCACTCGCGCGCCGAGTGGGCGTCGCTCGGGCGCGAGATCATCCGGCTCGGCTATTGCCGGCAGTCGGCGGAGAAATTCAGCACCATCGAAATGACCGCGGAAGGGATGGAACTCCTGCGCTCGCGCAAAGCCGTGACGCTCACCCGCCCGCCGCCCGAGCCGGAGCGCGGCCGCGAACGCGAAGGCAAACGCCGCGTCGGCGACATCGCGTGCGACGAGGCGCTCTTCGAGCAGCTCCGCACGCTGCGCAAGGAGATCGCGGACTCCCGCGATGTGCCGGCCTACATCATCTTCTCGGACGTCTCGCTCCGCACCATGGCCCGCGAATACCCGGTGACCGAGCGGGCCTTTGCAAACATCAGCGGCGTCGGCACGAAGAAGCTCGACGAGTTCGGCGCGCAGTTCATGGACGCCATCCAGAAACACCTGCGCGAGGGGCCGCGCCAGGTCTTCGCCGACGACCTGGACCAGTTCCGCGGCCCGCCGCCGAAGAAAGCCGCCGCGTCCACCTCGCGCGAGAGCTGGCGGATGTTTGCTGCAGGGCAGTCGTTCGCTGAGATCGCGCGGGTCCGCGGCCTCGCGGAAAGCACGATCGCGAAGCATGTGTCCGATGCGGTCGAGGCTGGCGAGCCGTTCGATGTGGACACGCATTTCACCGCCGCCGAGCAGGCGGAGCTGAACGCGGTCTTCGATCAGCTCAGCGACTACGCGCTTGCGCCTGTGAAGGAGGCGCTTGGAAACCGTTACGACTATTCGCGGCTGCATCTCTTCCGCGCCGCGCGCCGCGTTCGGCAGAGTTGACGCGCCCGCGGTACAGTCAGCGATCCTTCACTTCGCCTTTGTTGCAAAGCCTCCAAAGGCTGCGTTCAGGATGACGGCGGGGTTGGGGCGCGAAGCGCCAGCGCATCGAGCAGGCCGAAGAGCGCGGCCTCGCACGCGGCGAGGTCAGGCTGGCGCGCGAGCAATTCCTCCCGCGTCTGCACGTACCGCGCGGGCACGAGTTCCGCCGCGCACGCGGCGGCGAGTTCGGAGACGGCCACGGGCCCCTGCTCCAGATGAAACTGCAGCCCCACCACGCGGTCGCCGTGCACGAACGCCTGCTCCGCGCATCCGTCGCTTTCCGCCACTCCTCTCGCGCCGGGCGGCAGCGTGAACGTGTCGCCGTGCCAGTGCATGACGGTGAGTTCCGGGGGAAAGGACGCGAACGGAGCGCGCCGGTCAAAGACGCGGACCGGCCACCAGCCGATTTCCTTCTCCGCGTTCTGGAACACCTTTCCCCCGAGCACGTCCGCAAGGAGCTGCGCGCCGAGGCATATCCCGAGGATCGGTTTCCCCGCCGCGATGGCATCGCCGATGAAGCTCTTTTCCATCGGCAGCCACGGATGGGTGCGATGCTCGTAGATATTCATCGAGCCGCCCATGATCACCAGCAGGTCAAAGGCGGCGGGCGGCGGAGGCGTCTCGCCCGCATAAAGCGCGGTGCGGCTGATGCGGTGACCGCGCGCCGCCGCCCAGTCAGCGATCCTGCCCGGCCCCTCGTAGGATTGGTGCTCGAGCGAATGGACGTTCAGCGGCGTGTCGCGGGAGGAGGCGCTCGGGAGATTCGGCGGCATGAATGGGAATCTATCGCAGCGCGCGGCCCGCTGCCGAGGCCGCAGAGAAACCGCGCGCCCGAAATCGACGTGAGCTTTTAGGCGAAGCCGCTCAGATTCCCGTCCGCATTCACTTCCACCCCATGAAAAAACTGCTCCTCCCCGTCATTGCACTCGCCCTCATCTTCACCGCCCGCGCGCAGGATGGGTCCGACATCACCGCCGCCGGCACTCCCGTGACGTTCAAGCTCCGCGCACCGCAGGCCAAGGAAGTCGCCCTCCGCGCCCAGTGGACGAAGGATCCCGTGGCGATGACGCGCAGCGACGACGGCGTGTGGAGCGTGACGCTCGATGCGGTGCCATCCGGCGTGTGGGAATACAGCTTCGGCGTGGACGGCCTGAACCTCATGGACCCGCAGAACCCGGCCTTCAAGCCGCAGCGCGAGCCGCAGAAAAGCATCCTCCACATCGCCTCCGCACCGCCCGCGCCGTGGGACTGGCAGGACGTGCCGCACGGCACCGTGCACCAGCACGGCTACGCCTCAAAGGCGCTGGGCCGCCCGCGCGAGCTGCGCGTCTATACGCCGCCCGGCTATGAGCGCGACGCGGGGAAAAGCTTCCCCCTGCTCGTGCTCCAGCACGGCTCCGGCGACAACCAGCGCACTTGGGTCGAGCACGGCAAGGCGCACTGGATCCTCGACAGCCTCATCGCGGCCGGCAAAGCGCGCCCGATGGTGGTGGTGATGCTGGACGGCCACCCGCTCGGCATGGCCCAGCGGGGCGACGAGACGAAACGCGCCGCCGCGATGGACGCCTTCCGGCGCGAGCTTTTCGAGGACGCGCTGCCGCTCGTCGAGTCGCTCTATCGCGTGGAGAAAGACCCCGCGCACCGCGCCATCGCGGGTCTCAGCATGGGCGGCGGGCAGTCGCTTTCGATCGGCCTTGGCAATCCCGACCGCTTCGCGTGGGTCGGCGCCTTCAGCGCCGCGCCGCCGGATGCCGCCGTCGCGGACGCGGCGGCGAATGCGAAACTGCGCCTGCTGTGGATCGCCGTCGGCAAGGACGACTTCCTGCGCAAGCGCAACGAGGAATTCGTCGCCGCGCTCAAGGAAAAGGGCGTCCGCCACGAGTGGCAGCTCACCGAGGGCGGCCATGCGTGGCCCGTCTGGCGCGGCTACCTCGCGGAGTTTGCACCACTCATTTTCACCGAGGCGAAATAGGAAGCCCTCACCGCTCGGCGGGGACGGCTTCCCCTGACGGTCGGCGCTACTTTCCCTGCCTCTTAGCGACTCCCGCGCGAGCGGCGACGGCCCAGAGCCAGAAGGCCGCCGGCCATGAGCAATCCCAATGTGGCGGGCTCGGGGACCGTTGTGACATTCATCTCAAAAGGGTCGCCCGCGATCCACATATGGCCGTCGAGCGCGAGGATTCCGTCGCCCGCCGGAATGGCCAGGAGCGAACCGGTGCTGGTCAGCGTCTGGATGAATGTGCCGCCGCCGATTTGGTTGAATGTGTAATTCAATTGCCCGAGCGGGACCGCCGTCCCTGGCGTGAGCGTGCCAGCGGTATTGGTAGTCACCGGAATCCAGGTGTAGGCGACCACGCCATCGAACTGGACGTAGGCGCCTCCACCGCTGACCACCGAGCCGTTAATGTAGATAGGGAGGGCCGGAGTCGAGGCCGCGAGGCCCGGATTGAGTGTGAAGAGGTAATTCGAACCGAAGTTCAACTGCTGGTAGGCATACCCGGTGGCGCCGGCGGCCTGAAAGAGCCTCCATGCGGGGATCGCGATGCTGACATCCGAGGTAAACACCGGCGAGCCCGAGATGAAGTCGTCGATGGTTGACTGCGCCGCCGCATAGGTGGCCAGGGGCAGGCCGTCATTGAAGATGGACGTGTAGCCACCGCCGGCAAAGGCATTGCCAGGCGCCGGGGTGAGCGAAGCGGCTGGCGCAAGCGGCAAGCCCGGGAGAACCACTCCTGCGGTGTAGGGCCCCAGACCCGCAGGTCCAAAGGGGCCAAACAATGGATCTGAGTCCTGATAAACGTCGCTTTGCGACGCGAAGAACGCCTGTACGCCGTCGCTATTCCGCGTGATGGTCTGGCCCTGTGCGCCGACTGAAAGGAGGGTGGCGAATACTGCTGCCGTCAGGATCCGCGCCACGCGCAGTTGGGTGCTGGTGGATTGGAGGGGAGTTTTGATTTTCATGTTTCTGGGGTGAGTCATCCGATCGGATGACAATGTCTAAGTGGCTGGAGCCGACCGATCAGCATGTCGATTCAAATATTCTCCCAGCGCCCGCCGTGGCAGCGGTCGGCGGCTTCGGAATACCCGCGGTCGTCGGGGTTGTTTCTCTCTTCAAGGGAGCGACGAAGTCACCCGAAGAAGCAGGCGTTGGCGTCTTCGTGGATGACGCCGAGGGCGGCGGCCAGCGATTTGGTTTCTGGCCGCGGCTGGTAGCGGTGCCATCTGCCATCGGCCCGTTTCCAGAAGAGGTGCCAGACGTTCCTGCTGCGGACATACGTCACCTTGGCGATGCATTCCTCGGTGTGCTCGCCGGGGCGGTTGAAAGCCGGGCGCATGAGGAAAAGCTCAATGGATTGGCCGGTGAAGCGCTGACCCTCGCGGACCTTGTCACGCAGATGCAGCGGCGGACGACAGTGCGCCCAAAAATGCTTCTCTAGGGTGATCGTATGCTCGGCGATTTCTATGTCGGTGAAGGCCATGTTGGGAAAGGCTACGCTGCGGGCGGTTTCACTTCATCCTTCATTATTCATCCTTCCACTTTCTCTTCGCCCCAGATGCGGGCGAGGGTGGCTTGGATCTTCCGATCAAAACGGGTGATCAGTTCGCGGTTGGGGATATGGCCGAGAAGATGTCCTGTAGCACATCGGTCGCGAGCTGCTTGACCGCGCTGGACACGGGCGTTTCGAGCACATTGAGAGCCAGCGCCAGCGCCAGCGTCCCCCACGCCCGTGAAGGTCCGCTACGGCCGGACGATGTTTTCCAACGGCAATCTCGTGAACTCCGCCGGATTGCCCGCGCGCACCTTCCTTCTCACCGCGGCGTGTGCCGATCCCTCTAGCGATCGACCTCGCGGCGTGAGGGCGGCTGAAAATTCTGCCGCGCCCTGTCGCCGCGCACCGGCGGACCGGTGACTACGACAATCAATCCGCCATCGCGCGTCGCGACAGCGCCGGGATCGGCACCGCCGACGGACGGGTTGGGCACGACCTTCCAGTTCTGCCCGTCTTCGCTCGTGCCCATCCAGAAGCCGCCGCGCGGCCGCTCGCCGCGCGCCGCCCCCGCGCTCATGCCTTCGCCGGTTCCGTAGAAAGTGATTAGCTTCCCGCCGGATTGCGCGGCGCCGAGCCACTTGCGGCGACCTTCGATCTGCACGTCTTCCGCTCGCGTGAAGGCGAGCCCGTCCTTGCTCGTGGCGTGGTAGCCCGCGCCTTCACGGGGACGCGACGATTCCGGCGCATCGGGGTCGCGCCGGCCGGGGTTTGATCCCGAGCCATTGTCCGGCGCGTAAAGATGAAACACGCCCTGGTGCCGCACCACCGCGCAGTCGATCACCGCGCGCCCCTCGACGGCGAAGCGCACTCCCGGCTCATAGGTGTATTCCACCCCATCGGTCGAGATCGCGGAATGAATCGCGGGCGTGCTGTTCTGAAATGTCCGGCCCATGTTCCCCGTGAAATACAGCCGCATGCGCCCGTCCGGCAGCGGCACGAGCGTCGGGTCGAACGGAAACCGCATCCCCTCCGGCAGTCCAGCGAGCCTGATCACCTGCGGCCCGGTCCACGTCTTCCCATCGTCGCTGGAAAAATGCACCGCCACCTTGTCGAAGTTCTCCCGGTCGTTTTCCGGGAAATGCTGATGCGCAGCGACGAGCCTGCCGTCCCCCATCCGCGCCACGGCCGGCACGCCCGCGCGCTCAAAGGTGGCGGCCTTTTCCACCGCGCCATCCGCGCCCACGCGGTACGCGATCACGTCCTGATTCCACGGCCCGTTGGCGTTGGAGTTCTGCGCAGGCGGCTTGGGCGTGAAGTCATTCGGCGGCTGCGGATCTGGCCGGAAGCCATCGCGCTGCGCGAGCGATGCGGCGGCGGTGATGAGCGTGGCGAAGCAGACAAGTGCGGCGATTTTCATGGCGTGCCTTTCGGTTCGTGGACGGACGGATTGAATCCTGCCATGCGTCCCGCGAAGCTGCGAGCGCCGATCATCCCGCGCTTGTCCTCTTTTCAGACAACTCGAATTGCTTCGCTTCCGAACGAGACTGCGATTCCCTCAGTCCCGGAGATCATCGAAAATATCCCCAGCCACGCCCCACTGTGATTCGCCATTTCACCCTCCTTTGCATGACCACGCTCGCTTGCGCCGCCGACACGCTCACCTGGACCCAGCTCCCGCCGCTCCCCGATCCGCTCGGCGTGGCCGCGCCGTTTGCGGGTGTAAGCGGCGGGGCGCTGCTCGTCGCCGGCGGGGCGAATTTTCCCGACAAGATGCCGTGGGAGGGCGGGAAGAAAGTGTGGCATGACCGTGTGTGGGTGCTGAACGCACCGGACGGAAAATGGCGCGCGGCCGGCATACTCCCGCGGGCGCTCGGCTACGGGGTGAGCGTCACGCACGGCGACGGCATGGTGTGCGTGGGCGGCAGTGATGCTGACCGGCATTACGCGGACGCATTTCGGCTCGTGTGGAAAGACGGCGCGCTCGCGACGCAGCCGCTGCCGCCTCTGCCCGTCGCGCTCTCCGGCGCGAGCGGTGCGCTCGCGGGCGACACGCTCATCGTGGCGTGCGGCGCGGAGGAACCCGGCGAGCAGGCGGCGACGAACCGCGCCTTCGCGCTCGATCTCGCGGCGGAGAAACCCGCGTGGCGCGAGCTGCCGCCGCTGCCCGGCGTGCCGCGCCTGCTCGCGGTCGCGGCGGCACACGACGGTGCGTTTTACGTCTTTGGCGGCGCATCGCTCGGAGCGAATGCGGACGGAAAGATCGTGCGCTCGTATCTGCGCGAAGCGTGGAGCTACCGCGCGGATCAAGGCTGGAAGCGGATCGCCGACCTGCCGAGGCCGTGCGTCGCCGCGCCTTCACCGGCGCCATTCGTGGCTGGAAAACTCCTGCTGCTCGCGGGCGACGACAGCTCGCGCGCCGGCTTTCAACCCGTGGAAAAGCACCCCGGCTTTCCAAAAGGCATCCTCGCCTACGATCCTGCGCTCGACCGCTGGAGCGAGGCCGGCGAAGTCCCCGCGCCGCGCGCGACGCTGCCGTGCGTCGGGTGGCGCGGCGACTTCATCGTGCCGAGTGGCGAGGCACGCCCCGGCGTGCGTTCGCCGGAAGTCTGGAGCCTGCGCGGCCAATAGGGCGAAGTCGCGCTTCGCCTCCGCTCAATCATTCCGCCCCTTCAGGGACGCAC
>JAYTML010000426.1:0-4162 GCA_043728655.1 Chthoniobacter sp.
CGGGAGTCATCAGCGGCGCCGGCAATACGCTGACAAAAACCGGCAGCGGCACGCTCAAGATCAACGGGGCGCAAACCTACGGGACGCTGACGACGAGCGCCGGGAGGACGGACGTGAACAGCGCGCTCGGCACCGGCACCTCGACGGTGAATGCGAATGCCACGACCAACATCAGCACCAGCCAGACGCTGGCGGCGCTGAACATCGGCGCGGGCGCGGTGGTCACGTTTTCACAGACGCCGCCTCCCTTTGCGGGATTCCGCGCAGGCGTAGTGCCCGAGCCGTCCTCCGGCGTCCTACTCCTTTCCGGACTCGGCGCTCTCCTCGCCCTGCGCCGTCGCCGTGTTTAATCCTGTTCCGCTTTTCCGAAAGCAGACGGTGCGTTTTACGGCGCATCGGCAGCTAAGGGATGAGGCGGCATGTGCATGCGTTTCTTGACGGGGGCGTATGGAATTTACATGCGGCGGCACCCATTTCCCGACCATTCTCATGATCGCCGAGCGAATGGTGGGAAGCCGCTGCGTGTGTGATTGCGGTGACGTCTCGCTGATCTATTGAAACAATCGCTCTCGAACACATGAAAATGCTCATCGCAATCACCGTCATCACCTCGCTCTGCGCGGCGGATCTGGTACGGGCCGCGGAGCCAAAGCCCAGCATCGTCTTCATCATGGCCGACGATCTCGGCTGGGCGGATACGACGCTTTACGGGCACACGAAGTTTTACAAAACGCCGAACCTCGAACGGCTCGCGAAACGCGGGATGCTTTTCACGCACGCGTATGCGGCGAGCCCGCTGTGCTCGCCGACGCGCGCAAGCATTCTCACGGGGCTGAGCCCGGCGCGATTCGGGCTCACGACGCCGAACTGCCACGTGCCGCAGGTCGTGCTGAAGGCGACGACGGGGACGAAGGCGGCGCCGAATGCGAAGTCGATCGCGCCGACGCCGGTGACGCGGCTGAACACGACTTACCAGACGCTGCCGAAGGCGCTGAAGGCGGCGGGTTACGCGACCGGGCATTTTGGGAAATGGCATCTCGGGCCGGAGCCGTATTCGGCGTTGCAGCAGGGCTTCGACGTGGATGTGCCGCACTGGGCTGGGCCGGGTCCCGCGGGCAGCTACGTCGCGCCGTGGAAGTTCAAGGACTTCGACGCGGATCCCGGCGAGCCGGCTCAGCACATCGAGGATCGCATGGCGAAGGAGGCCGTCGCGTGGATGGAGAAGCACGCGGGCGAGCCGTTCTTTTTGAACTACTGGATGTTCAGCGTTCACGCGCCGTTCGATGCGAAGAAGGCGCTCATTGAAAAATATCGCGGGCGCGTGGACCCGAACGATCCGCAGCGTTCGCCGACTTATGCGGCGATGGTCGAGAGCATGGACGACGCGGTCGGCACGCTGCTCGACACGCTGGATCGGCTGAAGATCGCCGACCGCACCCTGATCGTCTTTTTCTCCGACAACGGCGGCAACATGTATAACGAAGTGGACGGCACGGCGCCGACGAGCAACGCGCCGCTGCGCGGGGGAAAGGCGACGATGTACGAAGGCGGCATCCGCGTGCCGTGCGTGATCGCTTATCCCGGCATGATCGCGCCGGGATCGAAGAGCGACGCGGTGATCCAGAGCAGCGATTTCTATCCGACCTTCCTCGACATGCTCGGGCTCAAGGCGCAGACGGGACAGGCATTCGACGGCATCAGCATCGCGCCCGCGCTGAAGGGCCAGCCGCTCACGCGCGAGGCGATCTTCACTTACTTCCCGCACGATCCGCCGGTGCCGGACTGGATGCCGCCGGCTGTCGCGGTGCATCGCGACGACTGGAAGCTGATCCGCATTTTCCACGGCGGCGAAAACGGCGCGCACCGCTGGAAGCTCTTCAACCTGCGCGAGGACATCGGCGAGCAGAACGACCTCGCGGCAAAGGAGCCGGAACGCGTGAAGGCGATGGATGCGCTGATCGGGAAATTCCTCGCCGACACGAACGCCGTGGTGCCGATCCCGAATCCCGATTTCGATCCGGCAAAGTATCACCCCGAGGACGAGGGCAAAGGGAAGGCGCGCGAACCCGCGAAACCGGACGCCAAGCCAAAGGCCGCAGTTGCGAATGGCGACGATCCCGCGCTCCAAGGCTGGAAGGCGCGGGCCTGCACCGCGGCGGTCAAGGACGGCATCGTGACCGTGACCGGCAAGGGCGACGCGCCATTCCTCGGACTCGCCGCGGGAAAGTTTGCAGGTCCGACCGTGGTGAAATTCCGCGCGCGCTCCGCGAGTGGCGGTGCGGGAAAAGTGGAGCACCTCCCGACGCCGGCCGCCGCCGACAAGGCGAAGTCCGTCGCGTTTCAACTCACCGCCGGCGACTGGCAGGACGTCAGCGTGGAGCTTCCCGCCGACGGAACGCTCGGCATCGTGCGGCTCTATCTCCCGGCGCAAAAAGAGGCCGTGCAGATCGACTGGATCTCGATCCAGAGCGGCGCGGAGACGCGCCGCTCAGATTTCTAACGCGCGATCCCGGATGAAGCCCGCGCTCCTATTGATTGCTTTCTCAGCGCTCTGCTGGAGCGCCTTTGCTGCCAGGGCGGCGCAGCCAAATCTCCTCATCATCCTCGCCGATGACATGGGCTACAGCGACCCAGGCTGCTACGGTGGCGAGATCGCGACGCCAGCGATCGACCGCCTCGCGGCGGAGGGTGTGCGGCTCACGCATTTCCACAATGGCGGGATGTGCGTGGTGTCGCGGGCGTCGATGCTCACGGGGAAGTGGTGGCCGCGCGCTGCCGGCATTTGCGAAAACTCCGCTGCTTTCCGAGCGGCTGCGCGACGCGGGATATCGCAGCGCGCTGGTCGGGAAGTGGCATCTCGCCGGGCATCCGATGGATCGCGGGTTCGACCGCTTCTTCGGCTTCCTTGCGGGATTCGCGGATCATTTCGCCGGAGCACCGAGCTACCGCGACGACCGCGCGCCCTTCAAGGGCTTTGGCCCGGACTACTACAGCAGCGATGCCTTCACCGACCGCGCCATCGATTTCATCCGCGCGGACTCGTCGAAGCCGTTCTTCGTCTATCTCAGCTATCAGGCGCCGCACAATCCGCTCCAGGCGCCGCGCGAGGACATCGCGAAATATCGCGGGAAATACCTGCGCGGCTGGCAGGAGGTGCGCGAGGCGCGGTTTCAGCGGCAGCGGGAACTCGGGATCGTGGCCGCCGATGCAGCGCTGCCCGCGTATCCGCAGAATCTCCCCGCGTGGGATTCGCTCACCGACGCGCAGCGCGATCTCGAGGACCTGCGCATGGCTACCTATGCCGCGATGGTCGAGCGCATGGATCGCGGCATCGGGCGCGTGATGGAGGCGCTGAAGCAAAGCGGGAAGGCGGATAACACGCTCGTCCTCTTCCTCAGCGACAACGGTGCAGATTCCTTTTCCGTGGTGGACGACGCGATGCTCAAGCGCGGCCTGCTGCCGGGCGATCGTGGCTCGAACTGGCAACTCGGCACCGGCTGGGCCTACGCGAGCGTGACACCGTGGCGGCTCTATAAAATCAGCCAGCACGGCGGCGGCGTGACGACCGGTGCGATCGCGTGGGGCGCGGGTGTGAAAGGGAAGGCGGGTCGCATCGAGAGCAGTCCGATTCACATGGTCGATGTCATGCCGACCTTCCTCGACGCCATCGGAACGCGCGCCGCCGACACCGCAGGCGAATCCTTTCTCCCGCTCCTCCGCGGCGATCCGTGGCAGCGGAACGAGCCGCTCTTTTTCCAATACATGGATAACCGCGCAATCCGCATCGCGGACGCGACGCTGGTGGAAGTCGATGGCGCGGGCTGGGAGCTTTTCGACACGAAGATCGATCCGCTGGAGACGAAAAACATCGCCGCGGAAAATGCCGCCATTGCCGCCGATTTGAGCGCCCGCTGGCTCGCATGGTGGCGCGAGCAAAGCGGCCACTCGACCTACGAGCCCGAGAGCACCAAAGGCAGCCCGCACTACAAGCCGCAGGGCGACCGTGGCTCGGGCGAACGCTACACGCCCAGCGCCATGCCAGCCGTTCTGAAGGACCGCATGCCCGTTCCACGCCAGGACCGGTGACGCGCGAAACGGCGGGGAAAAATGTCCACGATTCCATCGTATTCGTCATTCGATAGAGCCGGGCAGCTTCCGCCCC
>JAYTML010000427.1:0-1952 GCA_043728655.1 Chthoniobacter sp.
GTGACCGACGGCGACGGCGAAATGCGCGCGCTGAAAATCAAGGACGTGAACACCGGCGCGGAGAGCGAGCTGGAGGTGAAGTGCGTCTTCGTCGCCATCGGCCACACGCCGAACACCGCGCCCTTCAAGGGCAAGCTGGACATGGACGAAAACGGCTACCTTTTGCAGAAGAACGGCACGCTCACGAACATCCCCGGCGTCTTCGCCGCTGGCGATGTGGCCGATCACGTCTATCGCCAGGCCGTCACCGCCGCCGGCCAGGGCTGCGCCGCGGCGCTGGATGCGGAGAAATATCTCGCGCACTTCGAGCACTGATTTGAAACGCAGAGCCGCCGAGCCGCAGAGCGCGCGGAGACTCTCACGCGCAGTCAGTTCCGATCCTTTGCGTCTCCGCGCCCCTGCGTTTCCCTCCGCCCTTTCCGAGTGAAGCTCTGCGACCTCACGCAGTTCTACTCCCCGGTCAGCGGCGGGGTGAAACGCTACGTCTCGGAGAAAGTCCGCCACATCCGCGAGCACACGGCGGGCGATGAGCACATCCTCATCATCCCCG
Source organism: Chthoniobacter sp. (assembly GCA_043728655.1). GTDB lineage: Bacteria > Verrucomicrobiota > Verrucomicrobiia > Chthoniobacterales > Chthoniobacteraceae > Chthoniobacter. The sequence continues at coordinate 551 of JAYTML010000427.1, forward strand.
GCGAGCGCGATGAGATGATCGAGACGGAGCGCGCACGCACCTACACGATCCAGTCCCCGCTCATCTCGCGCACCTCGCGCTACCGCATCCTGCTGCGACTGGAGGCCGTCGAGCGCATCCTCGAAAAAGAGCGCCCGGACCTCATCGAGTGCGGCGATCCGTACCAGGTCGCGTGGAAGGCCGTGCATTCCGGCGCGGCGCTGCGGATTCCCGTCGTCGGCTTTTACCACTCGCACTTTCCCGAGGCCTACATCCGCACCGCGCGGAAATTCTGCGGACGCACGGTCACCGAGTTCTTCCACGACTTCTCCCGCCGCTACATCCGCAGCCTCTACAACCGCTTCGAGCGCACCCTCGTCCCCTCGCCCGCGCTTGGCGCCCTGCTCGCGGAGTGGGGCGTGCAAAACATCGCCCACACCGACCTCGGCGTGGACACCGCCGTCTTTCATCCCCGGCCCGCGCCCGGCGAAGACATCCGCGACGAACTCGGCATTCCGCCCGACCGCACGCTGCTCCTCTACGTCGGCCGGCTCGCGCAGGAAAAGAACACGCACACCCTTTTCGCCGCCTTCCGCCAGCTCGCCCGCGCCTTCCCCGGCCGCTTCCACCTCCTCGTCATCGGAGACGGCCTCCAGCGCTCCGAGCTCGCGGAACTCGTCACTCGTCATTCGTCATTCGTCACGCACCTGCCCTACTGCGCAGACGCCCTCAAGCTCGCCGCCCACTACCGCGCCGCCGATCTCTTCGTCCATCCCGGCGTGCAGGAAACCTTCGGCCTCGTGACGCTCGAAGCGCAGGCCTGCGGCACGCCGGTCATCGGCATCCGCGGCAGCTACATGGACCGCATCGTCCACAGCGACCAGACGCTCTGGGCACACGAAAACTCCCCCTCCGCGCTCGCCGCCGCCATCGAGGAGACCAGCCGCGAAGACCTGAAGGTCAGCGGCGCCCGCGTCAGCCAGCTCGTCGCCGCGCAGTACTCGTGGGAGCAGGTCTTCACGCAGCTCTTCGGCATCTACCGCGAAGTCATCGGCGACTACTCCCGCCCGCGCTGAACCGGGCGGAAGTCGGACGGCAGCGCCCCGCTTGTTCCCAGTCCAGTCCACATGGGGTCGCAGCGGTTACAGGGCCGGCCGGAACTCCGCGCAGCCTGACCTCGCGCATTAAGTGTTTGTAGTGGTCCGATATACTCCTCGCGAGTCTCCCGCGGCGGGGCGAAGTCTCGCTCCACTCTTCCGCGGTTTGCCGTTCGGCCCAGTCGGTCGCACGCGCTTTTCGAGACAAACGGGAATGGTCAACCAACCTCCCTCGGTCCCACCCATCGGCAACACGCACTCCAGTCCCGGCCGACATACCTAGTCGCCAGGACATTCAACCAAGCCACCAACCTCCAAACCAACCC
>JAYTML010000428.1:0-6059 GCA_043728655.1 Chthoniobacter sp.
CGGTGGCATCGTCCGTGTGGTAGTCCACGAGGTTGTTGTTGCCCACGATGATCGCGAGATCGTCCTCGGTGTTGTTCGCGCTCGTGTATTCGCCTTTCGACCACTGGGCGAGATTCTGGTAGTAGCCCACGCCCATGATCGGCGCCCAGCCCGTCTCGCCCGAGCCGTGGCCGCCGTAGTAGCCCTCGGAGGGCGTGATGCGCCCGTCGTGGCCGAGGCCGAGCGTGTGCCCGACTTCGTGCGAGGTGACTTCGGCGCCGTTTTTTCCCGTGGAATAGAACGACCAGCAAGGCGTGTCGCCGGTGTTATTGAAGGAGCCGATGTAAGCCACGCCGCCCGCGCCCGGCGCCGCCGTGGTCGTGGGCGTGAGGATGACATGGATGCGGTGGCCCTGCCCGGCGTTGTCGAAGATTTTGCGATCCGTGGTGACGTTGAGATTGAAGGCCTGGAAGTCCTCCGCGACGCGCTGCCACACGTCCTTGATCTGCGCGTTCGTGGCGCCCGACGGCGCGGCGTCGAAGCTGCCCCAGCCTGCAAACGGCCCCGTCTCGCCGTCGAAATCCAGGTAGATCACGCCCGCCGCGCCCGGCAGGCTTTGCAGGGGGACCACGCCGTTTTGATATGTGGGGATCGGGATGTTCGTCGGATGGGTCTGCGGCGCATTCTGCGGCTCCTCAGCCGCGACCGGGTCGGGCTTCGTGAGATTCACGCACACGACCTGGTCGAGGCTGTGCTCCACCAGCATCGGCGTGCCGCCCGCGCCCGCGGGATCCACGCGGAAGGCCGTGTTGCTTTTGTCAAAGCGCACATTGCCCACCATCGCGCCTGCCACGCCCGGCGCGGTCTGGCGCTCGAAGTAATAGAAACCGGTCTCCGGCAGATCGAGCCGCCCCTGCACGAGCAGCACGCCCTCCGCGTCGCGCTTCAGCCACTCCACCGTGCCCGAGGCCGCGCGCCCGTCCGGCAGGGTGAAACTTGCGCGCTTTCCCGAGGCGTCGGTCAGCTTGTCGAGGAAGTCCGCCGGGAGCGCCATCGCCGCGGGCGGGCGTCCGTCGGTCTTGAGCATATCCGCCGCCGTGGGCACGCGCCGCGCGCCAGGACGGGCGGGGACTGCGGCGATGGCGCGCGGCATCGCGGGCACAGCGGCGGGCGCTGTCGGCGTGGAATCGGCGTCGGGAGTCGCGAGCGTTTGTGCCGATGCCGCAGGGGGCGCGTCGGCTTTCACCGCCTCATCGGCGGGCCGCCGCTGCTGGAGCACGATGGCGACCGCGATTGCGAGGAGGACGAGCAGTCCGAGGATGGCGGCGCGGCGCGGGTTCATTGGGAGGAGGAGGCGCGGCCAATGTCGGGGGGGCTTCGGGATAGTCAACAGCGCCGCGAAGGGATCTGCCGAGGCGGACGAAACGGAAGGGAGTCAGGGGGTTGCAAGGGAAAGGCGGAGTCCGAGGGTCGGCTGGGAGCCGCCCTGAATTTCACCCGGTGCCGGCGTCTGCGGGTCGCATTGTCAGACCATCGGGAGCCTTCCGGCGGCATCGCTAAACGAGTCCCTGACTGGGGCATTTGCGGCTTGATGCGGTTTGCTTTCCAAAGGGCCGTGTTTAACTTCCGGCGCGCGCGGCGGTTCCGTCTTCGCGATCCCCCAGCATCGTGTCCATCCTTCGCATCCAGAGAGCCCTCATCGCCGCGCTTGCCGCGTGGCTCATGCTGACGCCCGGCGCGTGGGCCGCACCGACGGTGACGGTCCTCTCACCCGTGGCTGGGGCTACGGTGAGCGCGCTGACGCTGATCAGCGTGACGTTCAACGAAGCGGTGGCCGGTGTGGATGCGAGTGATCTGCTCATCAACAGCGACTCTGCCACAAACGTCAGCGGCTCCGGCGCGGGGCCGTACGTCTTCACCTTTACGCAGCCGGCGGCGGGGACGGTTTTCGTGCAGTTCGACGCCGACCACGGGATCGCCGGGGTGGCGGCGAGCGGGGCGCTCACTGCGCCGGCGCCGTGGAGCTACACCCTGACGGACACGATCGCCCCGGTGGTGGCGCAACAGACACCGGCGGCAGGTGCGACGGTCGGCGCGTTGGCGCAGACGGAGGTGCTCTTCAGCGAGACGGTGACGGGTGTGGATGCCGCGGACCTGCTCATCAATGGCGTGCCCGCCACGGCGGTGACGGGGAGCGGATTCGGGCCTTACCTGTTCAGCTTCCCGCAGCCCTCGGTGGGGACGGTGACTTTCTCATGGGCGCCCGGCCACGGCATCATGGACGCGGCCGCGGCGCCGAATAATTTTGCCGGCGCGGGCTGGAGCGTGACCCGGAGTGCGGCGGGCCCCGGCACGCTGGTGCTCACGGAATTCCTCGCGGCGAACGGCACTGGGCTGGCCGACGAAAATGGCGACCAGGAGGACTGGATCGAGATCTACAATCCCGGCGCCTCGGCCGTGAATCTCGCGGGCTGGGCGCTGACGGACGATGCGGGGAATCTCGGTAAATGGGTCCTGCCAAACTGGACGCTGGATGCCGGGCGCTACCTCGTCGTTTTCGCATCGGGAAAAAACCGCCAGCCCGCCCAGCAGAACGCTGGCGAGACAGCCGCGGCCTCGATCCCGCGGCTGCACACGAGTTTCAAGCTCAACGAAAACAGCGGCTACCTCGCGGTGGTCTCGCCGGAATCGCCGCGGGCGGTGGTGTCGGCCTTTGCCTCCTACCCGGCGCAGCGGACGGACTACAGCTTCGGCCCGCAGCCGGATACCGCGCTGCGCTACTTCTCGCCGCCGACGCCCGGCGCGGCGAATGCCGCGAGCAGTCTCACGGCGATCACGCCAAAGGTCAGCGCGAGCGTGAGCCGGGGCTTTTTCCAGGACCCCTTCCAACTCGTGCTCGCGTGCGGGGATGCGACCGCGACGATCCGCTACACCACCGACGGCTCGGAGCCCACGGACACGACCGGCAGCGTCTATTCCGCACCGCTGACGGTGAGCGCGACGACCGTGCTGCGCGCAGTCGCTTTCAATCCCGCGAAGATCCCGAGCCTGCCGGTGACGCACAGCTACATCTACCTCGATCAGGTGCTCGCGCAGTCAAACACGCCGGCGGGTTTCCCGACGAACTGGGGACCGAACGCCAGCTTCCCCGGCGGCGTGGTGCCGGCGGACTACGAGGTGGACACCGACCCGATCCGCACCGACCCGACGAACGCGGCGTCGGCGATCGATCCGGTGAAGCAGCAGCGGCTCAAGGACGGGCTGCGGGAGCTGCCGATCGTCTCCCTTTCGGTGCCGATGATCGACATGTTCGGCGTGAACGGCATCTACCATTCGGCGCACGTTCAGGACAAAAACTACGGCTACAAAAAGTGCTCGGTGGAGATGATTTTGCCGGACGGCTCGACAGCCTTTACCACGATCTGCGGCGTGAGCGGCCACGGCAATGCGAGCCGCGATCCGCTGAAGAATCCGAAGCACGGTTTCCAGCTCAAGTTCAAGGGCGACTATGGCGAGACCTCGCTGAAGTACCGGCTCTACCCGGACTCGCCGGTGCAGGAGTTCGACGACGTAATCCTGCGCCCGGACTTCAACAGTTCATGGCGCCACTGGAGCGATCTCGCGGGCAATGCCAGCGGCGCCTTCCAGCGTTCGCGCGCCACGCGCACGCGCGACGCTTTCGTAAAGGACACGATGCGCACAATGGGAGGCGTGGCGAGCTATCACCGCTTCTTCCATCTCTTCATCAACGGGCTCTACTGGGGCACCTACGACTTTGCGGAGCAGCCGGTGGACGGCTTTGGCAAATCCTACTTCGGCGGGTCCAAGGTGGACTACGCGGTGATCCACGAAGGAGCAGCGAAGAACGGCGCGGACGCCGTCTATACGTCGATGATCGCGATGCCGGCGATCACGACGAATCCGCTCTACGAGCAGATGAAAGGCTACCTCGATGTGACGGAGTTCATGGATTACATGCTGCTCCACTTTTACATCGGCCATCAGGACTGGGGGAACCTGAAGAACTGGTACGCCATCCGCCGCCGCGCCAGCGCGGCGAATCCGACCGAGGGAAAGTACGTGTACATCCCGTGGGACGACGAATGCACGCTGCTCGAGCCGAATGTGAACCGCGTGCCGAATGGCGGCGCCGGCAGCAGCACCGACGTGCCGAGCGGCCTGCACACAAAGCTCGACGACAATGCGCAGTACCGGCTCGACTTCGCGGACCGCGTGCACCGGCAGATGATCGCGCCGAACGGTCCGCTCACTGCGGCGGTGAATATCGCACGCTGGCAGAAATGGCAGGCGGTGATGGACAAGCCGATCGTCGCCGAGAGCGTGCGATGGGGCGACTACCGGCGCGATGTCCACCGCTACTCGGAGGGCACGTATGTGCTTTACGCCCGCGAGAGCCACTGGCTCGCGGAGAATACGCGGATGACCGGCACCTATTTCCCGGCGCGTGCAGCCACGGTGCTTGGCTTTCTCCAAACGGCATTGCTTTATCCGACTCTCGCCGCGCCGGAGTACCGGCAGGGCACGGTCTCCGGGACGATTGTCGGCACGAGCCAGGTGGCCTCGGGCTACGTCGTGGCCATGAACCGCCCCGGCGGCGCGGGCACGATCTACTACACGACGGATGGGAACGACCCGCACATCCTTTACTCGCCCACCACGGGCGCGACGCTCGCCTCCGTGGCGGCGACTGCGCTGGCCTACTCTGCGCCGCTGACGATCACGGGGAGCACGAGGATCAAGTCGCGCATCCTGAGCGGCGGCGTGTGGAGCGCGATGAATGAGGCGACCTTCAGCACGGGCGTGCCGGCTGCGCCGATCCGCATCACCGAGATCATGTACAATCCGCCCGGCGGAAACGCGTACGAGTTTCTCGAAATCCAAAACACCGGCGCGGCGCCCGTGGACATGAGCGGCTGGTCCTGCACCGGCATGGACTACGTCTTTCCGCTCGGGACGGTACTCGCCGCAGGCGACCGCACGGTCCTGGCAAACGGCGACGGACAGTCCGGCGCGTTTGCGAGCCGGTATCCGGGCGTGAGTGTCGCGGGCTGGTTCGGCGGCTTCCTCGACAATGGCGGCGAGCGCATTGCCATCCTCGACGCCACAGGCCGCACGGTCGTGTCCGTGGATTACGACGACGAGGCGGGCTGGCCCACATCGCCCGACGGCGGCGGCTACTCGCTGGAGATCATCGACGCGAATGGCGACCCGGATTCGCCGGTGAATTGGAAGCCGAGCAACTTAATCAAAGGCACGCCGGGTCTGGCGAATTCCCTGCCGCCCGCCACGAGTGTGGTGATCAATGAGGTGCTCGCGGAGAATGCGGGCGTCGTCGGGGTGGGCAGCGGGACGGACGACTACATCGAGCTGAAAAACACCGGCGGTTCCGCAGTGGATCTGGTCGGCTGGACTGTCGCGGCCAGTGGCGGCAATGCCTACACATTCAGCACCAGCACGGTCATTGGTGCGGGCGGTTTCGTCGTCCTGCCGTGCTCTCCCGGCGCGAGCGGCGCGCGCCTTCCGGCGGCGCTGCCGGGGAGCGGGGGATTCGTTCAATTGAAAGATTCGGCGGGCGCCCAGGTGGATGCGATCCAGTACGGCAATCAGCTTCCGAATCTGGCCATAGGCCGCGTCGGCGCTGCGTGGGTGCTCACCGCGCCGACCGTCGCATCGAATAATACCGAGGCCTCGACTTCGCCGGCCGCGGGCAATCTGGTGCTCAATGAATGGCTCTCCGACAGCGTGCCCGGCGGCTCGGACTGGATCGAGCTGTACAACAAACACGCCACGCTTCCTGTCGCGCTCCAGGGGCTCTATTTCCAGACGAACTCCCAGCTCTACCGCTACCCGGCGCTTTCCTTCATCGCGCCGCTCGGCTGGCTGCGGCTCTTCGCCAATGAACAGCCCGGAGCCGCCCACCTCGATTTCAAGCTGCCCGCATCCGGCACGGCGCTCACGATCCTTGCGCCATCCGGCACGGTGATCGACGCGGTTTCCGCCGTCGATTTCGGCACGCCGCCGCAGGGCGTCTCCCGCGGGCGCTCGCCTGATGGCTCGGC
>JAYTML010000429.1:0-4220 GCA_043728655.1 Chthoniobacter sp.
GCCAGTTTCGCCGTCCGCACCTCCTCGCGGTAAGCCACCGCCAGCGCGGCGATTTCCCCATCCTGCGGGACCTGGTCGCTCACCAGCACGACCTCGCCTTTCACTGCCTCCATCCGGCCGGGCGAAAGCAGGCGCACCTCCAGCGTGCCGACCGCGCGCGCCTCATTCGTCGTCGCCAGGATCACGCTCCGGTTTTCCTGCACCATCTTCTGCGATGGCTGCGCCACCTTCCCTCCGAGGATCGCGTCCAGTTCGTAAAACTGCCGCGCCAGCGCGCTCATCGCCGCCTCATCGGCAAAGGCCAGCAGCACGATGAAATCCGCCTGCCCGCGCAGCTTGGGCAGCAGCTTGGCCAATGCGACATCCATCGGCTCCACCGCGAGCCCCTCGCCGAGCGCATCGCCCAGCCCCTGCGCGTCGAGCATGCCCACCAGCGCGATCCGCCACGCGCCGCGCTGCACGATTTTGTGCGTGTCGAAAATCGGCGCGCCCGTCGCCGCGTCGAGCAGGTTCGCGCTCACCATCGGCACCGGCGCGCGGGCCTTGATCTCCCGGAGCTGCGCCGCGGAGAGCGCCGCCTCGCGGTGGCCCACATTCAGCGCCGCATAGCGCATATTCGCGAACGCCTGCTGGATGTAGCGATACTGGATCCGCTCGTAGTCCGCGCCGCCCGCGATGGCGTCGCCCACATCCACGCGCAGCTCGCCGGGCGCGTCGTCTTTCCCGAAAAGCGTGGCGATGCGCGTGAGCCCGCCGAACTGCCCGGTAAAGCATCCGCACGGCACCAGCCGCCCGCTCACATCGCAGGTGAAAAGCAGCGTCAGCGGCTGCGGCTGCGGAGACGCCTTCTTTCGCAGCGCAAAAGCGCCTCCGATCCCCAGCGCGGCGACCGCCAGCAAGACGACGATCCAGCGTTTCATCGGCCGCTCAATACAGCAGCGCGTAGGTGAAGACGTTCACATTCACCAGCACGGACTCCACGATCATGTTTCCCCCGCAGCAGCAGCAGCCCTTGGCGTTTGAGACATCGTTCAGCCCATCCTTGGAGTACACCATCACCAGCCGCCCGTTGACCTCCATCCCCTCGACGTAAGCCGGCTTGCCCTGCTTGTCCGTGAGCCGCGCGATCTGATTCACAGTCGAGAAAACCGGGTGCGACATCGGCAGCTTCACCATCTTGTATTCGGGAAAGATCACCTGCAGCTCCTTGCGCAGCGCCTTGTCCCAGTTCGGGTCCGAGCAGCCGGGGCTCGAAAGGATGAAGCCGCCGTTGAGCAGGTATTTCCTCAGGTTGTCGCGCTCCTTTTTTGTCAGCGAAAAATTCTCCTCGCCCGACCAGACGCAAAACGGGAAGTCGAAGACAGTGTCCGCGTCGAGCCGCACCGGGACGAAGTTCTTCCCCACATTCAGGTTCGTCGTCGCCGCCACGTCCGACAGGAATTTGTCCGCGAAGCAGATAGAACTCTTCGTCCCCGCATAGACTAGATTCCCGCACTGCAGCTTGGTCAGATCGGCCTTCGGCGCATTCGCCGCGCTGGCCACTTTTTCCTCCATCTGCTTCTGCTTCTGCTCCGGTGTCACCCCGCCCGCACCCGCGCCGTGGCCCGTCGCGAGCGAAAGCCACGCCGTCAATACGAACGCCGCGCCGCTCCGCGCGACAGCGCCCCAAACGCCCGTCATCCTGAGCGAAGCGGAGGCTTTGCGGAGCGCAGTCGAAGGATCGCTGACTGTAATGCGGGCGGAGGCGGCGGGCGAAACGCGCGCACGCTCCGCCCGCCTCCGCCCGCTTGCAGTGAGAGGTTCTTCGACCCCGTTCCGGTCGCAAAGCCTCCCGGAACTCCGCTCAGAATGACGGCTGGTGTTTTCGATCGCTGTCGCGCGGCCCGGCGCGGCGTCTGTTGAGGGAGTCGTTTTCATACGCGTGTAGCTACGGCTTCTTCGCCGGTTTCGTGATCGCCTTGAAATAGTTTTCCACGATGTCGCTGTATTGCTCGATCATCGTCTCGCCCTGCACCGCGCCGGATTCGCGGTTCACCGCGTTCACCCCGTTGACCACGTCCGCCTTGTCCAGCGCCACCGGCGCGGTCGCGGCATCGGGCGTCGCCTGATTCTTCCCGGCGCCGTTGAGCTTCGCGTTGTTCGAGTCGGACACGCGCGACTCATTTCCGATCACGTTCGCGTTCGGCCCGGTATAGACGGCCTGCCCGTCGCGCCCGCCGTTGCCCATCTGGCCCTGCCCCGGCTTGAAGCCGCGCCCGTTCCCAAACTTCTTCGACTCCATCATCTGCTTGAAGTTCTGCCGCCCCGGCATCCCCGCCTGGATGCTCATGTATTGGTCGAGTTCGCTGCCCATCTCGCCCTCGCCGCCTTTGCATTGCGAAAAGAGTTTCTCCATCTCGCCGCGCAGCGTTTCCGCGAGCTGCGAGCCTTTGTCCCCGTTGCCCGCCAGCATCTCGCCCGTCGCCTTGTTCGCCAGCGTCTGCAGCCGCAGATCGCCCATCGCCTGCGCGATGTTTTGCGCGCTCTGCCCCGCCTTCGGAAACTTCTCCATCGCCGCCTTGCCGTCCTCCCACAGCTTCTGCTCCACCGCGTCCAGTTCGTCGCCGATCTGCTTCTGCGCCGCCGCGAGATCCTTCAGCGCGAGCTGATCCTCGCGGCTCAGCGGGCCGGCGCGGTCGTAGGCTTTCGACTGCTTCGCCATCTCCTGCTGCGCCGCGTAGAGATCCTTGAAGCGGTTGATATCCTTCACGATCTCGTGCAGCAGGCTCATGTCTTCGAGCGGCTGGAGCACCTCGTCCGCCGTCTCCTGCGCGGTCTCGCCGAGCCGCGCGAGCTGCTCGTCGGAGGCTTGCTTGAAAGCGTCGAGCGTCTTCTGGCTCGGCGGCTGTTGGCCGGCGGGCGATTGCTTCCCGCCCGGCTCCTGGCCTTGGCTGGCGGGCGGCTGCTCGCCCGCGAGCGCCTTCATCTGCTCCTCGTTCGCCGCCGTGGAGTTGCGAATCTCCTGCGCCTTTTCCGCGAGCGTCTCCTTCAGCTCCGCCTCCACGTCGTAGAGCGGCTGGTCGCGGACGAAATTCTCCATCGTGTCCGCGAGCGCGTTCAGCTTCGCGTTCAGCGCGTGCTGCGCTGCCGCTAGCTCATCGAGCTTCTTTTGCAGCGCCGCCTTTTCCGCGTCGGTCTTCGCCGCGGCCATCTGCTTCTTCAGCGCGTCGATTTCCTCGCCGAGCTTCCGCTGCTGCTCCACGAGGTCGCGGAAATCGTTCACGAGTTTCGAGTATTTCGCCTCGATGTCGCCCATGTCCGTCTGCTCGCGGAGAAAGGCGTTGTATTCCTCCGTCGTGATGACCGTGAGCGTCACCGTCTTGCTGCGCGCGATGTGCGGCTCCGGCGCATTGTCGATCGCCTCCGCGAAAATCGAGACTGTGTCGCCCGACGCCAGCCCCGTGAAATCCAGCGCCTGCGACTCGCGCGCGTGCAGCGGCGGCGTGTCGTAGCCGACCACGCGCGGCTCGCCGAAGACGCCGTTGCGCGCCGTGTGGATGCGCACCGTTTTCACGCCGTAGTCGTCGCCCGCCTCGATCACCGGCACCGCCTTGAAATCCATCGCGACGAATGTGTCGCCGTTCGGATTCGAGATCTGCACGTCGGGCGGCAGATCGTGCGTGACTGTGAGCGCGCACTGCCACGTCTCCTGCGACGCGAAGCCATCGCGATCGGTGATCGAAAACGTGAGCTGCGCCGGCTGCTTCGCCTCGATCACCGCCGTCACTTCCTTCTCGCCAGACGGCGTCATCTCGACCGGCACGGCGGTGCCGGCCTCGTCCGTCACGGTGATGTTTCCGCGCGCCAGCGGCCGGTTCGATTGCAGCCGGAACTCGACCTTGCTGCCCTCCAGCGCCTTCACATTTTTGAAAGTGAGCGCGTGCTCGTCCGGCGGCAGCGCGGTGTAGGCCGGCGGCGTGATTTTCACAAACGCCCGCTCCAGCTTCGGCGTCAGGATCACCGCTACGTGCCGCTGCTTGCTCTGCGCGTGCCGGTTCTTCGTGTGCGCGAAAAGGACGGTGTTCGTCCTGATTCCCTCGATCTGCTGCGTGAAGCCGCGCTCGCCTTTGTCGAACATCGGCAGCGTCGCCGCCTGCTCCGGGTGCCCCTCCGGGAAGTGCGTCAGCCACAGCTCTCCGGGGCGATGCCCCGCGGCCTTCGCCGTGACCAGCAGGCTCTCG
>JAYTML010000430.1:0-3418 GCA_043728655.1 Chthoniobacter sp.
GGGCGGAGCGCTGAAATACCCTGTCTGCGAGATTCTGGGAAACCACGATGCGCCGCATGGCGATGGCATCGTGAAGGAGAAGATCATCGAGCGGAACAAGCAGCGCGCGGGCCTGGCGAAGATCTCGGAGAACGGGCTGCATTATTCCTGGGACTGGGGTCCGGTGCATTTCGTCTGCCTCGGGCTGATCGTCGGCACGGACGGGACGGTCGGGCGGAAGCGGCGCTACGCGGCGCTCGACAGCCTCGACTTTCTCATCGCCGATCTGGCGGAAAAGGTGGGCGACAGCGGGCGCCCGGTCGTGCTGGTGCATCATGTCGATGTCGCGCGCTACTCGCTGCCGCCGGATGCGGCGGGGCCGTTTGAAAACAAGGAGTGGGATCCCGCGGACGTGCGCGCCTACTACGAGGCGATCAAGCGCCACCGGGTCGCCGCGATCTTCTACGGCCACACGCATGCGCGGAATATCTTCCGCTGGGATGGCGTGCAGACGAAAGGCGCGGAAGGCATCGCGGTTTTTAACTGCGACAACTCCGGGCATTTCAACTCCGATGAGCAGTCGTTCTTTCACGTCGAGATGAACGAGCGCGAACTGATCGTCCGCGAGCACCACACCGAGGACCGATGGCAGACCGCCGCGTGGACGCCGCTCTCATGGGCGGTGCCGCTGGCGAAGGCGTGACGGCAGAATCGCTTGGAAGAAACCCGCGACTTCGCGGATTATGTTATTCACATGAAGCTGCTTCTCCCCGCTTTCCTCCTCTCCGCGACCGTGGCGCAGGCGCAATTGACGCCCGCGCTGGTGGCGAAACTGCCGCCGCCCGCCGCGCATCCGGTGGATTTTGAAAAGGAGATCAAGCCGCTCTTCGAGGCCGCGTGCATCAAGTGCCACGGGCGAGGGAAGGACAAAGGCGGGCTGAGCATCGAGACGCGCGATGCGTTTTTGAAAGGTGGCGACAATGGTCCCGCAGCGGTCGTGGGAAAGAGCGCGGAGAGCATGATCGTCGAGGCGGTATCCGGGCTGGACCCCGATCTGACGATGCCGAAGAAAGGGACAAAGTGGACGCCCGAGCAGGTCGGTGTCCTGCGCGCTTGGCTCGACCAGGGTGCGGTCTGGCCGGCGGGCATCACCTTTGCCAAGCCGGTGCCGGAGAATCTCCACCCGCGCGCTGTGACGCTCGCGGCGCGGCCAAACGTGCATCCGATCGACGATCTGCTCTCGCGCTACTTTGCGGGGAAAGGCGGCGCATTTCCCAATGCCGTGGATGACCGGATCTTCGCGCGGCGTGCTTACCTCGATGTCACCGGCCTGCTGCCGGCGCCGGAGAAACTCGACGCCTTTCTCACGGACGCTGCCGAGGACAAGCGCGCGAAACTGGTGGCCGCGCTGCTCGCGGACAAGGGCGGCTACGCGGACCACTGGCTCACGTTTTGGAACGATCTCCTGCGCAATGACTACAAGGGCGCGGGCTTCATCGACGGCGGGCGCAAGCAGATCAGCGGGTGGCTGCACCGCGCGCTGATCGAAAACAAACCGTATGACCGATTCGTCGCCGAACTCGTGAACCCGACGCGGGAGAGCGAGGGCTTCACGCGCGGGATCATCTGGCGCGGCAATGTGAGCGCCGCAATGCTCCCGCCGATGCAGGCCGCGCAGAACGTCTCGCAGGTCTTTCTCGGCATAAATCTGAAGTGCGCCTCGTGCCACGACAGCTTCGTGAATGACTGGTCGCTCGCCGACGCGTACGGGCTGGCGGCGGTCTATTCGGAGGAGACGCTGGAGCTGGTCCACTGCGACAAGCCGACCGGCAAGAAAGCGGCCGCCCGGTTTCTCTACCCCGAGATCGGCGTGATCGAGGCAGGCGCCGCCAGACCGGAGCGGCTGAAGCGGCTGGCGGAGATCATCACGAGCCCGAAGGACGGGCGGCTCGCGCGGACGATGGTGAACCGGCTGTGGGCGCGGCTGATGGGCCGCGGGCTGGTCGAGCCGCTGGACGACATGGAAAAGCCGGCTTGGAATCGCGATCTGCTGGACTGGCTGGCCGAGGATTTCGTGGCGCACGGCTACGATCTCAAGCACACCATCGCCACGATCTGCACCTCGCGCGCCTACCAGCTCCCGGCGGTCGAGGGGCCGGGCGAAAAGGAGGCGTTCGTCTTCCGCGGCCCGCTCACGCGGCGGCTGACGGCGGAGCAGTTCAGCGATGCGGTCAGCCTGCTGGGCGGCGAGTGGGCGCGGCTGCCGTCGTCCCTGGAGTTTGATTTCGGGACGGACGGAGTGCGGATGCCGGAGTGGGTCTGGACGGGCGAGTCGGTGGATCTCGGCGTGCAGCGGAGCGCCCTCCGCGCGGGCCGGGCGCAGATCGATGACGCGACGACGAAGCTCGCCGACGCGAAGGCAAAGGCGGACGCGGCCATCGCGCAGGGCGGTGAGGCGATCGCGCAGGCCCGCGCCGCGATCGAGCCGGCGCTGGCGGCGGTGACGGCTGCGCAGGCACAGCTCACGGCGGCCGCGACGCCGCTGCCGCCGGTCGAACTGGGCACGAACCATGTGTTGCCCGCGAGCGACAGGCACAAGGTCGTCTTCCGGAAAACATTCAAGCTGGCGAAGGCGCCCGCCGAGGCCTACGCCGCGCTCATCGCGAGCCAGGGCTTTCAGATGCGTGTGAATGACAAGGAGGCGAAGTCGATCCAGCGCGACGGCTTCCGCAACGGGCGCGTGGCGCTTTTCAATCTCCAGCCGCTCCTCGTGGCGGGGGAGAACGTGATCACCATCGATGTCTCCAGCCACACCGAGAAGCAGATCAACGACTCCGAGCGCAAACGGTTTCCCGGCGCGAGCACGCACCTGAACCGGCAGAGCGGGCTCGCGTTTTACGTCCGCTGCGTGCTGCCGGGCGAAGCGGACGCGGTGGAGATCGCGAGTGACGCGACATGGCGCGTGCGGCGCAATCCCGACGGCGCGTGGAGCGCGCCGACCTTTGCCGATGCGGACTGGAGCAAGGCGCAGTCGCTGCCCGCGGGCGTCACGCCGGTCGATGAGGGGCCTGGACTGGAGCCGCTGAACCGGAAGGATTTCGCAAACATTCCCGTCGAACTCGGCCCGTCGCTCAGCCCGGCGGTGAGCACCGCCGCGCACGTCGGCCGGATCCGCGCGTCGCTCCTGGCGGCCGATCCGCTGCAGGTCGCACTCGACCGTCCGAACCGCGAGATCGTGATCCCGGTGCGCGCGAGCGCGGCGACCACGCTGCAGGCGCTCGAGCTGACCAATGGCGGAACGCTCAACGCGGAACTGCAGCGCGCCGCTGTGAAATTGGCGCCGGACGCCGCGCGCGATCCCGGCGCATGGCTGGACCGCACTTTCCTCACGGCACTCTCCCGCCCGCCCAGCCCCGCGGAGCGCGAGGTCGCCCTCGGT
>JAYTML010000431.1:0-1930 GCA_043728655.1 Chthoniobacter sp.
GTCGATGGTGTTGACCGTGAAGGGCCGCGTCGGATTCGTGGAGGACGGCAGCACATTCGCCTCGCCGCAGACGCGGATGATGTCCGGCGCGTGCCCGCCACCGGCGCCTTCGCTGTGAAAGGTGTGGATCGTCCGCCCTTTGAACGCGCGGATCGTGTCCTCGACGAAGCCGCTCTCATTCAGCGTGTCGGTGTGGATGGCGACCTGCACGTCGAGTTCGTCCGCCACGTCGAGGCAGGTCGAGATCGCGCCCGGCGTGGTGCCCCAGTCCTCGTGCAGCTTCAGGCCGATGACGCCGGCCAGCACTTGCTCGCGGAGCGGTTCGTGGGAGGCGCAGTTTCCTTTGCCGAGAAAGCCGAGGTTCATCGGATACTCGTCGGCGGCTTCGAGCATGCGGTGGATGTTCCACTTTCCCGGCGTGCAGGTCGTGGCGTACGTGCCATGCGCCGGACCCGTGCCGCCGCCGAGCATCGTGGTCACGCCGCTGGCGAGGGCGTGCTCGATCTGCTGCGGGCAGATGAAGTGGATGTGCGAATCGATCCCGCCCGCGGTGACAATGCAGCCTTCGCCGGCGATCACCTCCGTGGCGGCGCCGATGGTCATGCCGATGCCCTGCTGGATGCCGGGATTGCCGGCGTGCCCGATTCCCACGATGCGTCCGGCTTTGATGCCGATGTCCGCTTTCACCACGCCCTGCACTGCGTCGAGGATGAGCGCATTCGTGATCACGAGATCCAGCGACTCCGCGTCGCACGCCGTCGGTGACTGCCCCATGCCGTCGCGGATGACCTTGCCGCCGCCGAATTTCACCTCATCGCCATACGCACCCGCCTCGGCGATGAGGTCGCGCTCGACTTCGATGAAAAGCTCTGTGTCGGCCAGTCGGACGCGGTCGCCCACGGTCGGCCCGAACATCTCGGCGTATTGGCGGCGGGAAAGATGGAGCGGCATCTCTGAATGAATGGGTTCAGGCCAGTTCTTCGTCCATTTCGCCATCCACTTCGCTTGTGGCCTTCCGCGCACATGCGACGCAGCGATTTTCCTCCAGAGAGGGCCCCGCGTAATCGCGCATGTAGCGCCCGACCTCCTTCATGTATTCGGCGTCAGTCCGCGGAGCATCGCACGCGCTGCAGATGGGGAGCAGCGCATTCACGCGACGAAGCTGCCGCTCCGCGCTCCGCAGTTGATCCTGGAGGGACTTTTCGCGCATTCGGTGGGCCGGGGCTCCGCCAACCATCACCGCCACAAACGAAAACGCGGCAAGCCTCGCAGCCGCGTTCCAGTATCCATAGAAGGGGGAAGACAGGTGCGGATCCACGAGGACGTTGTTTGCGACGAACCAAATGACGCCCGCAATAACCGAGAACAGGAGACCAGTCGGCACTCCATTGGCGCGCGCGACAAATGCGATCGGGAAAAAATAGAAGATGAAGAAACTGATTTCGTGTCCCCTCGCCCAGTCAGCCACGCCTATGAGCAGTGTGACGATCGTGGCGACGGCCACCGAGAATACTGACATGGTGCGGAGGTTATCGTCGTTCATAGTTGATTGAGCGGTGCGGTGGATTGTTTGCCGAAGTCGGACTCTTCAAGGCTGCCGGCTCGGGCCACGATCCCGCCCTCCATCGCGCCACATGGCTTGAAGCGCACCGCAGTCGGCCCAAAGAGCCCGGCAAAGTGCTTGGGGAGAATGCTCAGCGGCATCTCAGCGGATTTTCGGCGGGTTCATTTCCTCGTGGCGTTCCATCGCCTGCTCCCATCGGAGACGCTGCGCGATGGCTGCCTCGCGGGCGTTGTCCTCGCCCAGCTTTTTGACGGGAAAGGCGCGGGTCTTCCGCTTGTTCGGCTCGGGCGATCCGGTCGCCTCCCAGACGGCGTATTCGAGCACCTTGCCTCCGCGTTTCACACGCTTGATGGCGCGGCGCACGCC
>JAYTML010000432.1:0-2283 GCA_043728655.1 Chthoniobacter sp.
ATTGCGCGGCGGATCGTGCCGTGGTCCAAAGTGGGCGACGAAGTCCCGCGCGGACACCGCTTCGGAATGATCCGCTTCGGTTCGCGCACGGAGATCTACCTGCCGCTCACGGCGAAAGTGGAGGTCTCCATCGGCGACCGCGTGAGCGGCGCGGAGACGATCATCGCGCGTCTTCCGAAGCCAGCGGGATCGCTTTTCTGACGTATGAGCGACGACGGCTCCCCCAAGATCTATCTGCTGCCGAATCTGATGACGGCGGGGAACCTCTTCTGCGGGTTCGCGGCGACGCTGAAGATTCTCGAGGGTGCGCTCGTCCAGGCCGCCTCCGCGCGGCCGCTCACGGAGGCGGTGCAGGCTGCCGCGGCGGAGAAGTTTTACATCGCGATCTGGCTCATCCTGCTCTCGTGCGTTTTCGATGCGCTCGACGGCCGGCTGGCGCGACTCGGCGGCAGTGAAAGCCCGTTCGGACGCGAGTTCGATTCGCTCGCGGACATCGTCTCCTTCGGCGTCGCGCCGGCGCTCATGGTCTATCGCATCGTGCTCCACGAGTTTCCCCGCGCCGGCTGGATCATCGCGTCCCTCTACCTCGTCTGCGGCGCCCTGCGGCTCGCGCGTTTCAACTGTCTGGCCGCCGCAAACGCACCCGCGGCGAACAAGGAGTTCAAAGGATTCCCCATCCCCGCCGCGGCGGGCGTGATCGCATCGGTGACGCTGTGCATGCTGTGGTTCGACGAGCGCGGCCGCGAGATCGGCGACGGAAAATGGGTGCTGCCGCCGCTCATGATTTTTCTCTCGTGGATGATGTTCTCCGGCTTCCGCTACCCGAGCTTCAAGGCGCTCAATTTGCGCACGACCCGCTCGCTGCCAAAGTTCCTCGCCATCGTCCTCGTCCTGATCTTCACGGCGTTGAATTTCCAGTGGATGCCCGCGGTCATCTTCATCAGCTACCTCCTCTACGGCTTTCTCCGCCCCTTCCTCTCGCGGAAGATGAAAGCGGAAATCGAGGATGAGGTGGACGACGATGACCCGGTGGAAAGCCCGTAGCCGCGCGGGGCGCGGAAATCCGAAATCCGAATATCGAAATCCGAAACGATCTTCCGAAGGCTTGAAAACTCTGAAAATTGATCGCGGCCCCGCGAGCGGAACCTTCCGTTTTCTCGATTTCCATTCCTTCGGATTTGTTTCGGATTTCGATATTCGGATTTCGGACTTTCGCCCATGAGCGACTTTGCCCAGACCGGCCTCATCTGCACGCTCCATCGGCTGAATGAGGAGCATCTCCCCAAGATCGAGCGCGAGCTGGCGCTGCTCGCGCACGAGCGGCCGATCGCGCTGGTGTTGCCGTGCCACGGGGCGGATTTGGAAAAGCCCGCGCTCGCTCACATCGTCGCCGAACTGGGGGAGGGGCCACACTTTCTCCGCGAGGTCGTGGTCAGCATGAATGGGGTGGACGAGGAGCAATTCGCGCGGGCGGGGGAGCTGTTTGCGCCGCTTCCGATGCGCCAGACTTTTCTGTGGAATGACCGGCCTGGCGCGCGGGACGGCGGGCTCGGGGGGAAAGGCGGGAACGTGGACGCGGCGCTGCGCCATCTGCTCGGCGAGGGGACGTGCGCGATCGTGGCCACGCAGGATTGCGATGTGGCGTCCTTCCGGCGCTGCGATCTCGCGCGGCTGTGCTACGCCATCGCCGAGCCGCGGCTCGGCTTCCAGTTTGCCAAGATGTACTATCCGCGCGTCACCGACCGGCTGTACGGGCGCGTCTCGCGTCTCTTCCTCGCGCCGCTGCTTCATGCGCTGCTCCGCGTGGCCGGGCATCAGCCGCTGCTGGATTTCCTCCTGAGCTTCCGCTACCCGCTTTCCGGCGAAGCCGCGATGACCCGCGAGACCGCGGCGGCTCTCCGCCTTGCGCCGGGCTGGGGCCTGGAGATCGGCCAGCTTTGCGAGGTCTTCCGCCACATGGATCCGCGCGCCGTCTGCCAGGTGGATGGCGGCGCGGGCTACGACCACAAACATCAGCCCGCCGCGACGGCGCTCGCGGCGATGGCCGGTGAGATCGCCGGGGAGCTTTTCCGCCAGTGCGCCACCGAGGGGCTGCCGTCTGACGCCGCCTTCCGCGACTCCGTGGGCACCGCGTACCGCCGCGAAGCCGGCCTAGCGCTCCACCGCAGCGCGAGCCTCGCGCTCATCAATTGCCTGCCGTTCGACGAGGCTGCCGAGCGCGAGATGGTCTCCACTTTCGCCCGCCAGCTCGAAACGGCGGAAGGCTCGCCCGCATAGGCGGTG
>JAYTML010000433.1:0-1545 GCA_043728655.1 Chthoniobacter sp.
GGAAAGAGCAGACGAAAGTAATTACTGCGCGCCAGCGAGCGGACGTGAATCACGAGCAATCGCGTGATGCATTCAACGTCGCTCTCGGTATCGAAGACACCGGACGTGCAATCACCGCGAAAGCCTTCTGCCTCCGTTGGCAGGAGGTAGGAAGATGGAGCGTCGGCTACATTCGCAAAGCGAGCGCGGGCCTAGTCCCAATCTCCGACTGTTTCCCGGTGGTGCGTCTCGCGGACGTGGTCTCCGATCTCGTCAACGGCTGGAGCCCTCAGTGTTTCGAGCGCCCTGCCGAACTAGACGAGTGGGGCGTGCTCAAGCTTGGCGCGGTTTCATTCGGTGAGTTCGACGAGAACGAAAACAAGGCGCTGCCTACAAACATGCAGTCTATCTCCGAACTCGAAATCCAAGTGGGTGACGTGCTCATCAGCCGAGCGAACGTCGCTCGCTTGGTCGGAGCCTGCGCGGTCGTGCGGCAGACCCGGCCACGCCTGCTCCTTTGCGACAAGATTTTCCGCGCAGTCTTCCGCCCAGACTCGCCCGTTGACCCGGAGTTTCTCGCGGAGGTTCTCAAGATTCCCCATCTGCGCCGCCAGATCGAATGCGCCATCACTGGTTCGTCCGCGACGATGCAGAACATCACGAAGGAAGCGCTACTCGACCTGCGCTTTCCCCTCCCGTCCCTCCCCGAGCAACGTGAGCTGGTGGAGCGGGTGGCGGCGGCGCGGGCGGAGATCGTGCGGGAGCGGGCCGAGGCCGACCGACTCGCCGCCGCGATCGCCGCCGAAACCGAAGCCCTCCTCCTCGGCACCCGGCGAATCGAGAATTGAGCGCCGTAACTTCCTGCGCCCCTGCCATGGCGCATGCGCTGGATCGGAGGTTCCGGTGGTGGTCGCTGCGCTCGACCACCGGCTAAAGTCCGGCAAGCCCGCCGGCCTGCGTGGGCGAGGCGGATGCTGGCGTGGACCGCGCGCTTAGCGTTGGCCGCGATTTCCCGGAGGCTCATCCAGCGCGGCGCTTCTTTGAGGCTTTGGCGCGGGGGTTGAAGTCGAGGGCGAGGTCGAGCCAGTGGCGGAGTTGGGCCTCGGATTCATAGCCTTCGGGGTGGACGAAGACGTAGCCTTTCATGGGGCGGCCGGTGAAGTCCATGGGCTGGCAGCCGGGTCGGGCGAGGGCGTCGGCTTCCACGGCGGGATCGAGGCGGACCATGAGGCGGTCTTTCGTCACGCCGACGCACATCTTGCCATCCACCATGAAGCAGAGACCGCCCATCATGGCTTTGGTTTCAAAGGGAACGCGGCGGGCGGTGAGCGAGTCGGTCACGCGATCGGCGAGGGCGGTGTCGTAGGGCATGGCGGGAGATTTGGTGCGGGGCGGGTAGGGGCGGTGTGATTGCTGGAACTCCTCGAAATAGGACGCAACTCCCCGCGACGAAGGCAATGAGGATCCCGGCACTCATGCCCTTCGCCTAAGCCGTCGTGGACGGCGGCGGCGTCTGCTTCCGCCCGATGCTCCTCGCCGCGATGGTCGTTGTCTGCGGCGCGAGCC
>JAYTML010000434.1:0-3014 GCA_043728655.1 Chthoniobacter sp.
CAGATGCGGCGCGCTGACCATCTCCAGCGCCATCGCGAGCCGGCGCTTCTGCCCGCCGGAAAGCACGCGCACCTCGCGGTCGCTGATCTCGTCGAGGCCCACCTCGCGGAGGATTTTCTCCAGCCGCTCCTCCTGCTCGTCGAGATCGAGCCCGCTCACGCGCAGGCGCAGTGCGCTTTCCACACTCTCCCACACCGTCAGCAGGTCGTAGGCAATGCTGAACTGCGGCACGTAGCCGATCTCGTGCGGGTCCATGTCGCCCTCCTCGGAGAGATTCCGCCCGTCCCACTCGACGTGGCCGAGCGTGGGCTCGCGCAGGCCGGCGATGACCTTCAGCAGCGTGCTCTTTCCGCAGCCCGACGGGCCGAGGATCGCGGCGAAATGCTTCTTCGGAAAACGCGTCGAAACCTCGGCGAGGAGGAGCTGGTCTTCGGGCTGATCGCCGAGCTGGAGGGTGACGTGCTGGAGTTCGAGCATTGGCGGAGCGTTGGGCATTGACGCGGCATTGTCAGTCGCAAAAGTGGCGCATGCCCCGCCCCTCCCGACGCCAAGCATCCACCGCCCCGAGCCGCTGGAAACGCCTGCTGCTTTGGGGCGTGCCCGCGTTTCTCGTGCTCGCGATCATCGGCTGGTTCGTGCTGAAAGCGGCGGCCTATTCCTATCTGCGGAGCGACAAGTTCCGGCGGTTCGTCGCGCAGCGGGCGGGCGTCACCCTGCGCGCCGAGTGCGAGATCGCGCCGCTGCGGTTCACCGGCGCGAATATCTACACCGAGGGCTTCAAGGCGCAGGGCGGAAAGGACGCGCCCTTCGCCTCGCTCGGGCTCGACCAGATGCGCGCCGAGATCAGCCTGCGGCGGTTTTTTGAGAAAATCTGGCAGGTCGAGCAGGTCGATGTGCAGCGCGTGACCCTCAGCCTCGCCGGCCCGCGCGCCGACCTGCCCGAAGCCCCTCCGCTCGGCGTCCCCACACGCACCGCGCCGAATCCGTCCGGCGGTTGGCTGCCGAGCCGCGTGGAGATCGCCTCCGCCCTCGTGCATGACACGAACGTCGAGTGGAGCGGAGGCGCGATGCGCCACACCACCATCACCGCCGCGCCGGACAATGGCGGGTGGAAGGTCACCGGCCAGGGCGGCCGGATCGAGCAGACCGGCCTCCCTGCGCTCGACGTGCAGGCTCTCGCGCTGCTCTACCGCGCGCCCTCGCTCTTTGTGAACACCGCCGAGTTTCGCCAGGGCGGCCTCGGCTCGGTGAAAGCGACGGGCGAGATCAATTTTGACGAGCGCCTCGACCTCCAGGCCGTGATCAAGGACGTGAACCTCACTCCTTTCCTTTCCGAGGACTGGCGCGTGCGGCTCAAAGGCCAGCTCTCCGGCGACGTGACCGTCCGCGCCCCGCTCCCGCTCCCCGCCGCCGGGCCGGAAATCGCCGGCTCGATCAGCCTCGCGCGCGGCGAACTCACCGCGCTCCCCGTGCTGGATCAGATCGCGCTTTTCACCGGCACGCAGCAGTTCCGCAGGCTCACGCTCAGCCGCGCGTCCGCGGATTTCCGGCAAGAGAGCAATAAGCTGCGCGTCACGAAATTCATCGCCGAATCCGAGGGGCTGATCCGCATCGAGGGCGACTTCATCATCGAGAATTCCACCATCGACGGCCTCTTCCATGTCGGCATCTCGCCCACCAGCCTAGTCTTCATCCCGGGCTCGCGGGAGAAAGTGTTCACCGAGTCCCGCGGCGGGTACGTCTGGGCGCCCATGCGCCTCACCGGCCCGCTGAACAAGCCGAATGAAGACCTCACTGCCCGGCTCGCCCGCGCCGCCGGCGACGCCGTCATCGACACCGCGAAAGGCGCGGTGGAAGACACGATCAAGACCGGCAAGGACACGATCAAAAGCGCGCTCGACCTGCTGCTGCCGGGGACGAAGTGACGCCGGGAGGGACGCACTCCTGCGCGTCCCTGACTTCACAGGGACACCGCCACTCCATGCGGATGCGCACCGTCGAAAGATGGGGACGGGCGGGAGCCCATCCCTCGGGGGTCGGATCCGGCCGATTCCCCGCCGCCCCATACGCCATCTTCAGCATGCGGGGCCGTTTTCGGCTTTCGCCCGAAAGAGGCGTCGCGTAGGGCTCCTCCCGTCGGTTCGACTTATTCCGCTGATGAAATTCCCCGCCCTCATTTTTCTGTGCGTCTTCGCCGCTGGCAGCGCCCGCAGCCAGGAGCCCGCCGTGCCGCTGAGCGCCGCCGACCTCGTCAAATTCCACCGCAACCATCTCGTCTTCGTCACCGGGGCCAATGGCAATGGCAGCGGCTTCGCCGCCACTCTCGGCGGCGCGAATTTCCTTTTCACAAACGCCCACGTCGCGGCGGGAATCAAAGGCGCGGGCTTCAAGACGCTCGACGGGACGGTGGTGCAGGTGGGCGCTCCCTCGATCGCCGTGGGACACGACATTTTCCGCATGCAACTCGCGCCCGGCGGCCGGCCGCTGGAGATCATGCAGAAGGTGGACGAAAGCGCAGCGATCGACGACGAGGTGGTCGTACTCGGCAATGCCGAGGGCGGCGGCGTGATCAATACGATCAAGGGGAAAATCGTCGGCATCGGGCCGCAGCTCGTGGAGGTGGATGCGCCCTTTCAGCCGGGCAACAGCGGCAGCCCGATCATCCATCTGAAGACCGGCAAGGTCATCGGCGTGGCGACCTATCTCACGATCAAGAAATACGACGCCGCGACGAAGGAGGTGCTGAAAGCGCCGGTCATCCGCCGCTTCGGCTACCGGCTCGACAGCGTGAAAGCGTGGCAGCCGGTGAACTGGCAGGTCTTTTACGCGCAAGCCGCGGAGATGCAGGCCATCGAGACGCTGACTGGCGATCTGGGAAACTTCCTCGTCGATCTCGGGAAGGACGGACGCGTCACGCAGGGCGCGCACAGCAACCCGGCGATCAAGTCGCGCATCGACCAATGGCAGAACGACCGGAAGAAGCGCCAGAGCCCGAAGGACGCCGCGGCGGTGGA
>JAYTML010000435.1:0-2059 GCA_043728655.1 Chthoniobacter sp.
AGAGCCTGGGCGCGAAGGCGGTGATCAAATGGCCGAACGATGTCTTTCTCGGCGGGAAAAAAGTGGCCGGCATCCTCGCGGAGAGCGGCTCGGACACGAACGGCTGCCCGTTTGCCGTCGTCGGCATCGGCGTGAATGTGAATCAGACCGCCGGTGATTTTCCGCCGGAGCTGCGGGCGCTCGCCGGGTCGCTGCGGGAGGACACCGGCACGGCGATCGACCGCAGCGCGCTGGCCGCAGCCATCCTCCGTGCGCTCGACACGCGGCTGCCGCTGCTGGGCGAGGATTTCGGG
Organism: Chthoniobacter sp.; assembly: GCA_043728655.1. Classification (GTDB taxonomy): domain Bacteria; phylum Verrucomicrobiota; class Verrucomicrobiia; order Chthoniobacterales; family Chthoniobacteraceae; genus Chthoniobacter. The sequence continues at coordinate 294 of JAYTML010000435.1, forward strand.
AGCGTGATCGCCGAGGCGCGTGCGCGCAGCTTCCTCCTCGGGCGGTGGATTCAGGTGCGCGCGGGAGAGGTGGTGACTGAGGGCATGGCCGAGCAGCTCGACGAAAACGGCCAGCTCCTGCTGCGCACTGCGGACGGCTCGCTCACGACGCTGTTTGCCGGCGAGGTGACGGTGATCGCGCGGTAGAAAACCGCGCGCCGGCTCAGAAGAGCATCGTCTCGTCGGGCGGACTGCTTTTTTCGACGCGCTCGGCTTTGAGGACGGCGATGCGGCGGCCGTTTTCGATGGGGAAGGTGGCGGTGCCGGTGACTTTTACCCACGTCATTTCAGGCAGGTTTGGGAGCGTCTCGCACTCGACGAGGGTGGCGACTGGGCGGGCGTCCGCGGCGCAGCAGGTCATGAACATGCGCACGGCTTTGAAGCGTTTGCCGCCGGCGTTGTTCGCGGTGTCGGGCATGAGCTGGGCGACGAGTTCGACGGCTTTGTTTTCAAAGTCCGCGCGCAGGGCGTTGTCCTGCGCTGCGTAGAGGAGGTCGAGGACCTCGGCGACGATGCGGCCGTCTGGCGTGCGCGTGAGGTAGTCCTGCGGAGCGGCAGGTTGCGCGGCGGCTTCCGGCGCGGCAGGGGAGCCGTCGCTGGTCGGGAGCGGGAGTTCCGGCGCGGTGAGGGGGCCGCCTTTCATGCTGGCTGGCGGGCGGAGGCCGGTGATGTCGGTCTGGATGCCGCGGTTGAGCATCGCGTTCTTTCCGAAGCCGTCGGGAGAGAACATGGCGGCGGCCGTGATCGGCAGGAGGAGGATGAGGAAGGTCAGGATCTTGCCGGTCGCGAGGCGGGAGAGGCCGTGGCCGCATTCGACCGAGGAGCAGCAGTTCGCATCGGCGGGAAAGAGGAGAAAGACGAGCGCCATCCCGGCCATGACGAAGCCGGCGATGACGACGTACGGGCGGAAGGTGGGATGCAAATACGGGGCGATGCGTCCGCTGAAATAGAAGAACAGGAGGATGGCGCTCCACGCGGCGAGTGTGGCGCAGGGGAGCCAGCGGGAGAAGAGCTTGTTCATGGTGGGGAAGGATATGCGGGACGACCCGCGCGGCAAGAGGCGTGCGGCATTTTACCTAGAACTGCAACCCGGCCACGCGCCAGCAGATGAGCCAGATGACGAGGAAGAGGCCGAGGGCGAGGGCGAGGACGAAGCGGCGCTTGAAGAGGAGGCTGTAGAGCCAGAAAAGCTTGAGGTCGAAGACCGGGCCGAAGAGCAGGAAGCCGAGCTTTGCGGCGAAACCAAAGGCTTTGAAGTTCGCGGCGATGAAGGCGTCGGTGGTGCTGCACACGGCGAGGATGGCGGCGAGGCCCATGAGCGATGCGATGGCGACGGGTGGATTGGTGGCGAGGGATTCGATGACCTGCTGGTTGAGCGCGGTGTTGAAAACGCTCGCGGCGGCGGTGCCGATGACGAAGAAAAAAGTGACGTCGAGAAAGTCGGCGGTCGCGCTTTGCACGGCGAGGAGCAGCTTTTTCGGGGTGCTGGAGGCGGCGACGAGCGAGGAAAAATCCTGCGCTTCGGCGGCCGGCGCGGAGGAGATGCTGAGGCCGGCGCGGCGGCGCGGTGAGGAAGCGGCGTCGAGGCCGGCACGGAGTATGGCGCCGACGGGCAGGCGGTGGACGATGAAGCCGACGCCGACGGCGAGGAGGTAGCCGATGCTGAGGCGCAGCGAGGTCATCATCAGGGGGCTCTGGCCCTTGAAAGCGGCGTAGGTGCTGAGGGC
>JAYTML010000436.1:0-4388 GCA_043728655.1 Chthoniobacter sp.
GCCGAGGTGCTCGACCGCGACGCGCAGGAGGCCCGCGGCATCGCCAACGCGCGCAGCGGCGATCTCGTGCTCGTGGCGGAGGACGGCGCGTGGTTCGCCTATCCGTGGTTCGAGAAAAAGGAGGCGCCCGACTACGCCAGCCACGTGGATATCCACAACAAGCCCGGCTACGACCCGTGCGAGCTATTCTTCGGCTGGCCGCCCGGCAGCGTGAGCTTTGACACGACGAAAATCCACGGCGCGCATGGGAATGTCGGGAAGGGATTCGAGATCGCGTGGTCGTCATCGCTGACCTTCGACACGCCGCCGGAGACCTTCCTCGACCTCGCGCGGGCGACTCAGCTCTGGATGGAAAACGCGAAGCTGAAATGAGCGTTTCATTTTTAACGCAGAGGCGCAGAGGCGCAGATAGCGAAGCGATGGGGAGCGCGGCCATCCTGGCCGCAGCAGCCGGCTTCCAGCCGGCGACGTACGCGCGCGTTTGGAAACTCCCCACGCCGACTGCGAACACGCGTCATCCGCATCCGGCAGGATGCCGGATGCTGCGGGCTGGAAGCCCGCGCTCCCCCGCCGCGCCTCTGCGCCTCTGCGTTTTCCAAAATTCCCTCTCGTGAACACCGGCACCGTCTCGCAGCGCATCGATGTCCGCTGGGAATTCCCCGTCGTCTTCACCCACGCCGTCTTCGATCCGGCGAATCCCGTCCTCGTCGAAACGCTAAACCGCCTCGGCGAAGACCGCCGCCACCGCGCGATGCTTTTCATCGACGGCCACGTCGCCAAAGCGAACCCGTCGCTCGCGAACCAAGCCACCGCCTACTTCGCCGCGCACCCGGCGAAACTCGAGCTCACCGGCGAACCGCAGATCACGCCCGGCGGAGAGGCGGTGAAGAACGACTTCACGCTCGTGGAGAAGTTCATGCGCCTGATGCTCGACGCGCATCTCGACCGGCAATCGTTCGTCATCATCGTCGGCGGCGGCGCGGTCATGGATGCCGTCGGGCTCGCCGCCGCGCTCGTCCACCGCGGCCTGCGGCAGGTGCGCGTGCCCACGACCGTGCTCGGGCAGAACGACGCCGGCGTGGGCGTGAAGAACGGCGTCAATTTTCTCGGCGGCAAGAACGCCATCGGCACATTCGCGCCGCCATTCGCCGTCCTGAACGACTTCGACTTCCTGCTCACCCTGCCCGATCGCGACTGGCTCTGCGGCGTCTCCGAGGCGTTCAAGGTCTCGATCATCCGCGATCGCGCCTTCTTCGACGAACTCTGCGCCAGCGCCGCCAAATATCCCGCCCGCGATTTCGCCGCCATGCAGGCGCTCGTGAAGCGCTGCGCCGAGATCCATCTGGAACACATCCGCACCGGCGGCGATCCTTTTGAATACGGACGCGCCCGCCCGCTCGACTTCGGCCACTGGTCCGCGCACAAGCTCGAACTCCTGTCCGGCTTCCGCATCTCGCACGGCGAGGCCGTGGCCACCGGCGTCGTCCTCGACTCGATCTACGCGGAGAAAAAGGGCTGGATCACCGCCGCGGAGCTCACGCTCATCCGCGACGGCCTCGCCCGCTCCGGCTTCCGCCTGTGGTTCGACGAACTCGACCAGCGCGACGCCACCGGCGCGCCCGCTGTCTTCGGCGGACTGCGCGATTTCCAGGAGCATCTCGGCGGCGAGCTGACCGTCACTTTCCCCCGCGGCCTCGGCGCGCGACAGGAGGTGCACGAAATCGACCTTGCCTTGATGGAGAGCGCCGTTCAGGAACTGCGGGCTTCCACCCGCGCCCGATGATCGTCCAGCACCGCCCGCCGCTTCATCTCACCTACTGCCTGAATATCCACCCCGGCGAGAGCTGGGAGGAAAACTTCGCGGCGCTCCGCGAGAAAGTGACCGCCGTCAAAGCGCGCGTCGCGCCCGACGAGTGGTTCGGCCTCGGCCTCCGCATCGCGCACCAGGCCGCGGAGGAGCTCGCCGCCAGCGCCGATCTCCGCGCCGAGGCGCTCTCCCTTTTTCACGAGCACCAGCTCTACCCGTTTTCCATCAATGGCTTTCCCTACGGCCGCTTCCACGCGGGGCCGGTGAAGGAAAAGGTCTATGCGCCCGACTGGCGAACCGCCGAGCGCCTGCACTACACGCTCCAACTCGCGGACATCCTCGCCGGCTGGCTGCCGGAGGGCATCGACGGCAGCATCAGCACCGTGCCGGGCTCTTACAAAGCGTGGATCAAGACCGACTCGGATACCTCCGCGATGGTGGACCACCTGGCGGGCGCGGTCGCCGGCCTCTCGGCCCTGCGCGACAAAACCGGCCGCGAGATCCACATCGGCCTCGAGCCCGAGCCGGACTGCTTTCTCGAAACCACCGCCGAAACGATCGCTTTTTTCAAAGACACGCTCTTCACCGCCGGCACCGCGGAACTCGCGCGCCTGCTGAAGTGCTACCGCTCCGACGCCGAGGAAATCATGCGCCGGCATCTCGGCGTCTGCTTCGACACCTGCCACGTCGCGCTCCAGTATGAGGATCTCGCCGAATCCCTGCGCGCCTACCGCGACGCCGGCATCCGCATTTCCAAAGTCCAGCTCAGCGCCGCGCTCCAGGCCGCAGCCACGCCGGAGACCTACGCCGCGCTCCAGCCCTTCGCCGAGCCGGTCTATCTGCATCAGGTGAAAGCGCGCGCGAAATCCGGCGAACGGTCCGCGTGGTCCGACCTGCCCGCAGCCCTGGAGGCCATGCCGTCCGTCGCCGATCTCGATGAGGTGCGCGTGCATTTCCACGTCCCGCTTTTCTTCACCGGCAACGGCCCCATCCAATCCACCGCCAGCGCGCTCACGCCGGACTTTTTCCAGGACCTCCGCGAAGGCGCGTGCCCGCACTTGGAAATCGAGACATACACCTTTGACGTGCTGCCGCCCGAAGTGCATCCGGGCGACATCGTGGAAAGCGTGGCGCGCGAATACGCCTGGGTGCTGGGGAAACTCCGCTGACCCGCGACGCCACGCGGTGCGTCACGCCGGTTTTGCCACCGGCGTGTTCGGAGGAACCGGCTTCGGCGCGGGCGCGGCGGCAGGTGCCGGTGTAGCTGGCGGGATGGTGCCTGGCGCGGGTGTGGCCGGCGGCAGCTTCGGTTTGGTGATGTCCTCCCAGGTAAAAAGCTCTCCGCCATATCCTCCGATTTCCCGGAGATACTTCTCACATTTCGCGCGCCATTTCGCGAGATCGGGCACGTCGAATTTCTCCGCGGTCCCCGGAAACACGAGATACGTGACCTTCAGATCATTCGTCGCGCGGCTATCCCCGCTGGTGCTCGGATTGATCTGCTTGCCGAGACGCAGCGAGGCCTCGCCGACCAGGTTCGTCGGCCCGACATCGCCGACGATCGACGGGTAGATCGTCTTTCCGTAGATGACCACGCAGTAGTCGCCGACCGACGGCTTGAACGCGGCCGGCCGGCTGCGCCAGAACATCGCCCCCGGAAGCACGACGTACGGATCCGCGTTCGCCACGAGAAAGCTGTAGGTCTTCATGTCCGCGATCTCCAACCGGTTGCGTTTGATCGCTGCGCGCAGCTCATCCTTCCGCGCGGCGGTCACGCCGTTCACCGCCAGCTCCAGCTCCCATTGCAGGATCTTCGCCTCGCGCGGCGGGATGAGCGAATTCTGCCGGTCCGTCTTTTTCGCCCAGCGGTAGCTCGTGGCCGGCTGGAAGGTCGAGGACGCACCCACGATCTCCGGCACGCGGTCGCTGTCGGACCCATCGGTGTCGGTATCCATGTCGGACTGGATGAAAAGCGCGCGCCGTTTCGTCTTCGGGTCCTGGAGTTCGAGGAGCGTCTCGCAGTCGTAAAAGTTGTGGCGCGAGAGCAGGCCGTCGAGCCGGTTGATGCTCGCGCGCAGGGCCGAGACTTTCAGCCGGTAGAGGTCGTCAAAAACCGGCGAGATCTTCGCGGTTTCAAGCAGGGCCGGGAGCGCGGGGAGCAGCTCGGGCAGCGCTTCATTGATCCGCGTGATCTCCTCCAGCTCGCTGTAAGGCTTCGGTATTCTCACCTTCACCGTCAGCTCGGCTGCGTAGCTGTCGGGATCCTCGCGGTCGCGCGTCGCCGTAGTGCCGTGCTCGGTCTCCAGCGTCACGCGATACTTCATGCCGTTGAAAATCTTGCCGACCTCCAGCCGCCTGTTCGGGACGTAGGGCAGCGGCGGCGGCGTGACCGGAGGCGGAGGCTCGGGAGTGGCGGGAACCGGTGTCGCTCGCTCCGGAGGGGACACTGACGGACGCGGACAGCCGGTGAGCGCGAGCAGCGCGAACAGCGCGAGAGCGGGGCGGGACAGCATCAGAAGCAGGACGCGCAGGCGGCAGAACGCTACTTTTTCCAGAACGCGAGCGCGGTCATGACGATGCC
>JAYTML010000437.1:0-12295 GCA_043728655.1 Chthoniobacter sp.
CTCATCTTTGTCTTTGCGGTCACGCAGCTCATGCGGGTGCCTTTTCTCCAGCTCGTCTGCGGGCTGCTGCTGGTCTGGATCGCCCTCAAGCTGGTGCGGCCCGGCCACGAGGACGAGGGCAAGAGCCGGTCCGGGGCCACGCTCATGGAGGCCGTCGGCGTCATCGTCCTCGCGGATGTGGTGATGAGCCTCGACAATGTCATCGCCATCTCGGCGGCGGCGCAGGGCGACATCGTGCTCGTGGTCTTCGGCCTGCTGCTCTCTCTCCCGCTCGTCGTCTGGGGCAGCGGCGTAATCGCAAAGCTGATGAACCGCTTCCCCCTCATCATCTGGCTCGGCGGCGGAGTGCTCGGCTATGTGGCCTTGGAGCTGATCCTCAAGGACGCATGGGTTCACGCCCGACTCGGCTCGCACTCGGCTGCCGCCCATCACCTGTTGCCCGCGGTTTTTGGATGCGCCGTCACCGCGCTGGGATGGTGGTGGTCCCGGAAACGGACCGCAGGGGAGACTCCATGAGCGTGGAAACCGCAGAAACACCGCCGCTCCCCGTGCCGCCGCCACCGCCGCGCCTTTCGGAAGATCTGCGCGAACTCCTGCGCGAAACCGGCGGACGCGCGATCACCCTCGGCGAGTTGGAGCGCATCCTTCAGGGGCGCGGATTCGGCCTTTTTCTGCTGCTCCTCGCGCTCCCCTTCACCTTCCCCATCGCCATCCCGGGCTTGTCGGTGCCCTTCGGCCTCGTCATCATGCTGATCGGCATCCGCATCGCGATGGGGCGCAAGCCGGGGCTCCCGGGGTTCATCCTGCGCCGCGAAATCAAATACGCCGTCCTCGAAAAAATCGTGACGCTCGGGCTCAAGCTCACGACCAAGCTCGAGAAGCTGGCCAAGCCGCGCATGCACTTTCTCCAGCGCTGGCCCGGCATGATCAATCTCATCGGCCTCGGCATCGCGTCCGGCGGCCTGCTCCTCTCCCTGCCGCTGCCGCCGCTCATCCCTTTCTCGAATACCATCCCCGCGTTCGCCGTGCTCTTTCTCACCGCCGGGCTCATCGAGCGCGACGGGCTGCTCGTCCTCATCGGGCACTGCGTGAATATCGCCGCGTGGATTTATTTCTCCGCGATGTTTGCCGCCGCCGGCCACGGCATTCATCTGCTGTGGAGGCACTACGGCTGGTGAAAATCGCGGCCTGCCGTTCGGCGCGGATTTCCTGAAAATGCCGGTTGCCTTCCGCGAGAGCGCCGTTGTAGCGTCGCCCACCTTCATGAAGACCCTCCTCAGCCTCTCCCTCCTCTCCATTCTGACGGTCAGCGCATTCGCCGACATTCAGGATCCCCCGATGAACGATTACGGCCCGACCCGCAAGCTCGGACGCGGCCTCTCGAACCTCAGCCTCGCCGCCACCGAGGTCGTCTTCACGCCGGCGGTCATGAACGAGCGTGAAGGCAATGCAGCCGGCCTCCTTTACGGTGGCGTAAAGGGCTGGGGACGCTTCTTCTACCGCATGGGCATGGGCCTGGAGGAGATCTTCACGTTCCCTTTTGCCACCTACAAGGGCTCCTACCGCCCGCCGTATAAGAGCAACATCCCGTGGATCAACAGCGGCTACGAGGAATTCGTCCCCGAGCTTGGCTTTGAAAGCCGCTACCGCTACACCCGCAGCTACCACGGTTGGTAATTTTCCCATCCGCCTTTTCCGAAAGAGGCTTCCGTTTCACGACGGAAGCCTCTTTTTTTTCCCATGACGCCGCCCCGCACCACTCTTTCCCTCACCATCCACGATGTCGCCTTTGGCGGCAAAGGGGTCGCACGCCATGACGGCAAGGTCTTCTTCATCCCCTTCACCATCCCCGGCGAGACCGTCACCGCGCGGGTCATCCGGCAGAAAAAGAACTTTGGCGAGGCCTCGCTCGTTTCCGTCGATGCCCCTTCGCCGGATCGCGTCGCGCCGCCGTGCCCTTACTTTGGCCGCTGCGGCGGGTGCAGCTACCAGCACATCGCCTATCCGCGGCAGCTCGAGATCAAAGCCGCGCAGGTCGAGCAGACGCTCCGCCGCGTCGGCAAGCTGGAGCACGTGCCCATGCGGCCGATCATCGCCGCGCCCGCGCCGTTCGGATACCGCAACCGTATCCGCGTCCATGTCGCCGGCGGCGTCACGGGATTCTTCGCGCAGGACGCGCACACCCTTGTGGATGTCGAGCAGTGCGCCATCGCCGCGCCCGTCGTGAACAAGGCCCTGCGCGAACTCCGCCAGGCCCGCGTCGGCGAGGGCGACTACTCGCTCCGCGCGAAAGGCGGCGGCCCCTATTTCGAGCAGACGAATCCCGCCGTCACGCGCGAGCTCCTCGCACTCGTGGAGGCCACCGCCCCGCGCGGGCACGCGCTCCTCGTCGATGCTTACTGCGGCGCCGGCCTCTTCGCCAAACAGCTCGCCGGACATTTCGGGAAAGTCATCGGCATCGAGGAAAACGAAAGCGCCATCGAAAAGGCCCGACGCGCCACCGCCCCGCATGAGCACTACGTGCAGGGCGACGTCTCCGCCCACCTCGGCGACATCCTCGCCTCGCACGATGCCGCGCGCACCACCGTCCTCCTCGATCCCCCCGCCACCGGCATCGAGCCCCGCGTCACCGACCTGCTGCTCGCCGCCGCGCCCGCCGAGATCCTCTACGTCTCCTGCAATCCCGGCACCCTCGCCCGCGATCTTGCCGCGCTCTGCCGCAGCTACGAGCTGCTCGCCGTCACCCCGCTCGACATGTTTCCGCAGACCGCCGAGATCGAAGTCCTCGCCCACCTCCGCCTCCGCGCCCCCGGGTCCCCGCACACCGCATAAAAACGCACACGACAGTTCTGTCCCTCCTCGCAGCCTGCCTGCTCGGGCGGCTCGGCTGCCCCGCCTCGGATGAGGTGAAACCTGCCCCGCCCTCAGCCGCCGAATCGCTGGAGGCAGCCGGCATCCAGAACGCGTTCCGCGTGACCTCCCGCATCTACTCCGGCTCGCAGCCGGAGGGCGACGACGCCTTTGCCGCGCTCGCCCGGCTCGGCGTGAAAACCGTCATCAGCGTGGACGGCGCGATGCCGGATCTCGCCGCCGCCCGCCGCCACGGCCTCCGCTACGTGCATCTGCCCATCGGCTACGACGGCCCCACCGCCGGGCGCGCAGCCCAGCTCGCGCAGGCCGCCTCCACGATTCCCGGCCTGATCTTCATCCACTGCCACCACGGCAGGCACCGCGGCCCCGCCGCCGCCGCCCTCGTCTGCGAGACCACGGAAGGCTGGACGACCGAGTTCGCCGAAGCATGGCTCCGCCAGGCAGGCACCGCGCCCGACTACCCCGGCCTCTACCGCAGCGTCCGCACCTTTCAGCCGCCCACGCCGGATATTCTTTCCCATCTCGCCCCGCTGCCCGAGACGGTGAAAGCGACCCCGCTCATCGATGCGATGCTGGAGATCGACGCACGACTCGACTCCCTGAAAGCGATCCAGAACACCGGCTGGAAAATCCCTCCCGCCGCCAGCGAACGCTCACCCGCACTGGAAGCGACCCTGCTCTGGGAGCACTTCCGCGAACTCGCCCGCACCGACGACGCCGCGCAACCTCCCGCCGGCTATCGCGCCAAACTCGCCGACTCCGAGCGCGCCGCCGAAACCCTCCTCACACTCCTCCGCGCCGAAACGCCCGACCGCACCGCGCTCGATACCGCCATGCACCAGTCCACCCAGAGCTGCACCGCGTGCCACAAATCCTTTCGCAACCCTGCGAAGCCGTGAGCCCCGGCGGCGCCGCGAATACGGTTGCCATCGTCCCCGCCGCGTCCCCATCTTCCGCGCCCAGCGCATGAGCGGCCTCACTTTCACCAATCTCACGCGGCAGGTCGAAATCGGCGCCAACTGCTACTGCCTCGACATCGCCGGCAAACGCATCCTCCTCGACTCCGGCCTGCACCCGCGCTTCGACGGCGAACTCGCGCTCCCAAATCATCGGCTGATCGAGGACGGCACCGCCGACGCGATCATCCTCTCGCACGCGCACCAGGATCACGTCGGCTCCATCCCCGTGCTCATGCGCCGCCACCCCGGCGCGCCCGTTTTCATGACCGAAGCCACGCGCCAGATCGGCGACGTGATGCTGCACAATTCGGTCAACGTGATGCTCAAGAAAAAGGACGAGGGCGTGACCAGCTACCCGCTTTTCACCCACCGCGAAGTGGAGAAAGCCGTACGCGCCTGGCGTCCCGTGCCGCTGCACACGCGCTTCGACGTGACCGGCGAGTGCCTGCGCGCGGATGAAAGCGCCGAGGTGTCCATCGAGTTCTTCGACGCCGGCCACATCCTCGGCTCCGTCGGCACACTCATCCGCGCGGAAGGCCGCACGATTTTTTACACCGGCGACATCCAGTTCGACGACCAGACGATCATGCAAGGCGCGCGCTTCCCCGAGCACGAGCTGGACGTGCTCATCATCGAAACGACACGCGGAGACCGCGCGACGCCGGACACCTTCACACGCGCCGGCGAGGAGCTGCGTTTCGCGGATGCCATCCGCGCGCAGTTCGACCGCGGAGCCGGCATCCTCATCCCGCTTTTCGCCCTCGGAAAAACGCAGGAGATCCTCGCCATGTTTCACGACTTCCGCCGCCGCGGACTGCTCGGCATGTGCCCCATTTACATCGGCGGACTCGGGACAAAGCTCACCGAAATCTACGACAAACTCGCCGGCCAGACCCCGCGCCAAAAGCCCGGCCTGGATCTCCTCAACGCCGTCGCGCCCTTCACCATGGCCGGCAAAGCCGCCAGCGCCACGCCGCTCAAAGGCGACCGCATCTACGCCATTTCCAGCGGCATGATGACCGAGAAAACCCTCTCCAATTCCTTCGCACGCCAGGTCCTCAGCGATCCCGCGCACGCCCTCTTTTTTGTCGGCTACGCCGACCCTCTCTCGCCCGCCGGCCGCATCCGCGCCGCCGCGCGTGGCGGCAGCGTGCAGCTCAGCGCCGAGTTCCCGCCCCAGCCGCTGAACTGCGCCATGGAGGAGTTCAACTTCAGCGCCCACGCCACCCGCGAAAGCATCCGCGCCTACGTGAACAAAGTGCGCCCGAAAAAAGTCATCCTCGTCCACGGCGACACCGGTGCCATCGAGTGGTTCCGCAGCACCCTCGCCGCCGACCTCCCGCAGAGCGAAATCCTCACGCCCACGCCCGGCGTCCCGCTCGAGTTGTAGGCGCGGGACGCCCAGGCGGCGCCGCTTGCGGAGCGGAACAACTCCCGCCTTTACACCCCAAAAAACGGGCGCGATAGTCCGCGCCCTTTCGCATGCAAACCTTCGGAATCGGACTCGCTGGAATGGGGAATGTCGGCGCAGGTGTCTTCAAGCACCTGACGCAGAACCGTGCCCTGCTCCGGGAGCGGCTGGGCTATGAGCTCGAGGTGAAAAGGATCGCCGTGCGCGACTTGGCGAAGGCCCGTGGAGTCAGCGTTCCCGGTGAATTGCTGACCGCGCGCTGGGAGGATTTGCTCGACGATCCGGCGATCCAGATCGTGGTCGAGCTGATGGGGCAGAAAGAGGAAAGTCTGCGGCTCATCCTTGGCGCAATCGAGCGGGGAAAAATCGTCGTCACGGGCAACAAGGCGCTGCTCGCCGAGCATGGGCGCGAGATTTTCGAGGCAGCCACGCGCTGCAAGGTGCCCGTGTTTTTCGAGGCGGCGGTGGCGGGCGGGATTCCGATCATCAAGTCGATCCGCGAGGCCTTCATCGGAAACCACATCCGGTCGATCCACGGGATCATCAATGGCACGAGCAATTACATCCTCACCCGCATGTGCGAGAGCGGGCTGGGCTTCACAGAAGCGCTCGCCGAGGCGCAGGCCGCGGGCTACGCCGAGGCCGATCCGACGCTCGATGTGAACGGCGGCGACGCCGCGCACAAGGCCATCATCCTCGCCTCGCTCGCGTACGGCTTCTGGGTGCCGGCGGAAAAAATCCACGTCGAGGGCATCGAGCACATCACCGCCAACGACATCTGCTTTGCCCGCAAGCTCGGCTACACGATCAAGCTGCTCGGCATCATCAAAGCGGACGAGCGCGGCGAGATCGAGGTGCGCGTGCATCCCACGCTGATCCCCGAGAAGCATGTGCTGGCCAGCGTGAGCGGCGTCTTCAATGCGCTCGCCGTGCATGGCGACATCGTGGGCGACACGCTTTTCTACGGCCGCGGCGCCGGGCAGGACCCGACATCGAGCGCGGTCATCGCCGATCTCGCCGAGGCGGCCGCCGCGCTGCAATCGCCGCGGAGCAACTACGGCTTCATGCCGCACGGGCTCTACGGCACCTGCAAGCCGATCGACCAGATCGTCTCGGAATACTACCTGCGGCTCACCGTCGAGGACCGGCCCGGCGTCATCGCGCAGATCGCGGGTGTGCTCGGCGACCTGAACATCGGGATTTCCTCGATCTTCCAGCCCGAGAGCGACGAAGGCGATGCCGTCTCGCTCGTCCTTGTCATCCACAAGGCCACAAACGCGCAGATCACATCCGCTTTGGAAAAAGTCGCCGTGCTCCCGTGCGTGAAAAAGGTGCCGCGCATGATCCGCGTGGAGAACTTCGCATGAGCTTCCACTCCCTCCACGACCGCGGCGTGATGGCCCGCTGGCGCGAGTTCCTTCCCGTCACCGAGGCCACGCCTTTCATCTCCCTCAATGAAGGCGGCACGCCGCTCATCCATTCGCCGAAGCTGAGCGCGCGCGTCGGGCGCGGGTGCGAGATTTTCATCAAATACGAGGGGCTGAATCCGACCGGATCGTTTAAGGACCGCGGCATGACCATGGCGCTCTCGAAGGCCGTGGAGTCCGGGGCGGAGGCCGTGATCTGCGCGAGCACCGGCAACACGAGCGCCGCCGCCGCCGCTTACGCCGCGCGCGCGAGCGTCGCCTGCATCGTGCTGTTGCCGGCGGGAAAGATCGCGTTTGGCAAGCTGGCGCAGGCGTTCATGTACGGGGCGAAGGTCGTGGCGATCGACGGCAATTTCGACGATGCGCTGCGGCTCGTCCGCGAGATCGGCGAGACGGAACCCATCGCCATCGTGAACTCGATCAACCCGTACCGGCTCGAAGGGCAGAAGACCGCGAGCTTCGAGATCATCGAAGCGCTCGGTGACGCGCCGGACATCCACGTGCTGCCGGTCGGCAATGCGGGAAACATCAGCGCCTACTGGATGGGCTACCAGGAATTCCACAAGCTCGGCCGCGCGACGAAGCTGCCGAAGATGGCCGGCTTTCAGGCCGCCGGATCGGCGCCGATCTTTTACAACAAGGTCGTGGAAAAGCCGGACACGATCGCGACGGCCATCCGCATCGGCAATCCCGCGAGCTGGGAGCTGGCAAACGCCGCGATCAGGGATTCCGGCGGCTCGATCGACATCGTCACGGATGCCGAGATCCTTTTTGCGCAGCAGTGGCTGGCGGCGAACGAGGGCATCTTCGTCGAACCCGCCAGCGCCGCGAGCATCGCCGGACTTTTCAAATGCCTCGGCTCCGAGCCGTGCGGCGCGTGCCCTTTTCCGCAGATCGCCGAGGGCAGCAGGATAGTCTGCACCGTCACCGGCCACGGGCTCAAGGACCCCGACATCGCCCGCGAGCAGTGCGGCTCGGTGATCCCGGCGAAGGCCGAGAAGTCCGCCATCCTCCGACTCATCGCCGGTTAAACCTCCAGCTTTCCAAATCCTATGTCCGCCACTCTCGCCGCTCCTTTCCGCTGGGTAGAATCCACTTCCTGGGAACTCGATTTTTTCGGCCTGCCGCACCGCATCCCATGGCCGCAGGACATCGATCCGTCCGTCGCGAACAACGATCCCTTTGAGATCGAGCACATGCTGCGCGCCATCGGCACGATGGGCGCGGAGCTCACCGAGCCGTGGAAATCCTTTGACCAGGCGGCGCAGCATCTCGACCCGCTCGCCGACGCCATCGACGACACCGAGGCGACCGAGGCCGCGGAACTGCTCGCGCAGTTTGAGGCGATACATCCCGGAACTTCATTCGGGCTTTTCCATCGCGGCACCGTCGCGCGCCTGGAGGGGCGCGAGGAGGACGCGATCAAGCTCTTCAGCGAAGCGACGGAGCGGACGCCGATGATCTGCGCGATCTGGAACAATCTCGGCGTGATGCACGCCATGCGCGGCCAGCGCGAAGAGGCGCTCGCCGCTTTCAAGAAGGCGCTCGAAATCTCGCCCAACGACCGCACCGCACTCGAGGGGCTCGCGCAGCTCCGCGCGGTCATCAAGCTCCTGCGCGACCCGAACGATCCCGCCACCGCCGCCTTCGTCGATCCGCAGACCTTTGCGAAAATGGTCGCGCAACAGCTTCAGCAGGTCTCCAACGACGCGGACCAACTCCTCCAGCAGGGCGAGCATCTGCTCCAGCAGGGCTTCGTGCCCGAACTCGGCCTGCAGGCGCTCCAGCGCGCCCACGCCCTCCGGCCCACGGAGCGGCGCGGCGTCTTCGCGCTCACCGCCGCATACCGCATGGCGGGACAGCTCGACCAGGCACGCAGGACGATCACACCCTACACGGAGCAGGTGCCCGGGGATCCCGAGGGTTTTTTCCACCTCGCCCAGATCTGCAACGCCACGGGCGACACCGCCGCTGAGAGCCAGGCGCTCGACACGCTGCTCACGCTCGACCCGAACGCGCAGGCGCCGCTGGGCATCCGATTCGCCCTCGTCCAGGGCGAGCACGACCCGAAGAAGGAGCAGGCGCTGGTGAAATTCGGCGAGGAGCGGAAGTCATGGATGGCGCTGATCCTCGCGAGCAATATCGCCCGCCAGCGCGGCGACTCGCCCACCGCGGTGAAATGGGCCGAGCGGGCCTACGAACTCGCGCCGGACTCCGAGGACGTGCTCCTGCACTACACCGCCGCCCTCGGCGAGGCGCGCGGTTTTGAGAAGCTCGTCAGCGTCATCAAGCCGAAGATCGAGAGCGGGAAATTCACCAAGCGGGTGGACTGGAACTACGCGCAGGTCCTCCAGCAGATGGGCCTCACCAAGGACGCCATCGGCGTGCTCCGCAAGGCCATCGCGGGCGAGGTGCCCGCTGAGTTCAAGGCATCGGGCACGCTCATGATCGACGCGTGGAGCGGCCTCGTGGCGGGCGGCGGCGTGCCGCTGGAGATCCACCAGTCCGGCTTCCTCCAGCGCCCCGTGGTCCTCGTGCTCGGCGACGGCGACGGCGGCTTCGTCTTGAAAGCCGGCGCGCGTCTCCCGAGTGAGAGCAATTTCCCGTGGCGGGCCGGTGCCGCGGAAGTCCACGTGCCGCTCCAGCAGGGCCAGGCCGGCGGCGGCGTCGAGCCGCGCGGTCTCGGAGCCTTCGTCGTCCGCGGCGTGCAGCCCGATGTGAAAACCATCGACTGCCATCTCGTCGGCCTTCCCGACGGCGCGCTCCATTTCCGCGCCAGCCAGGCCGGGCGCCGTCTCCAGGTCGGCTGGGCGCCAGCGGGACTCCAGCGCTAGCGCCAGTCGCCGGCGTTCGCAGCCCAGGCTTTTTTACTGCGGGGAATCCGGAGCCGCAGGCACGACCGGCACCGGGGCTGGCGGCGGCGTCTCGTTCCCCTTGGTCAGCTTCTGCTTCGCCGCCTCGATTTTGTCAGCCACCTTTTTGTCGTCGAGGATGGCCAGTGACTTCTGCCATGCGCTGAGCGCCTCGGCGGTCTTGCCGAGCTTGAGATACGCCTCGCCGATGTGGTCGAGGACGGTGGCGTCGTCCTTCTGGTCTTCGCGGAGGATGTTTTCCTGCGCGTGGAGCAGTTCCTTGAGCGCGCGGTCGAAGTCGCCTTTTCGAAAGTAAAACCACCCGAGACTGTCGAGGAATTCGCCGCGCTCCGGCTCCATCGCGATGGCTTTCCTGATCATCTCGCCGGCCTCGTCGAGGTGCTCGTTCCGCTCGATCCACATGTAGCCGAGATAGTTGTAGGACTGCGCGTTGTTGGGATCGAGCTCGATGCTGCGTTTCAGGAGTTCCGCGGCCTTGTCGAAAAGTCCCGCCTGCTCGGCGGCGGCGCCGTAGCTGAAGAAGAACTCCGCATTCAGCAAATCCTCGCGGCTGGTCTCGGCGAGCGCCTGGGCGTCGGAGAAGGCGGCGAGCGCATCATTGTGGCGCTTGGCCTGGCTGAGGGCGACGCCGAGGACGTAGGCGAGCACGGGCCGGTCGCTGAATTTCTTCCGCGCGGCCTGCAGGATGTCGATGGCGTGGTCGTAGTGCTTGTTGCGCAGGAGGAGGAGGCCGAGGCGCTCGTGATTCGCGGGATCGCTGGCGTCGAGGAGCAGGCTGTGCTCGAAATTCGCGACAGCTTTGTCGATGTCGTCCTCCTGCATGTAGAGCTCGCCGAGCAGCTCGTAGGTCTCAAAGCGCAGCGGGCTGTCTTTGACGATGTCCTCAAGCTGGCGGATCGCCTCGGCCCGCTGCTCGGTGATGAGAAAGCTGCGCGCGAGCTTGTCGCGGACGTTGTTGAGCGGCGGCGCTCCCGGCTGCTCCTTTAGCGCGAGGACGGCGAGGTAGAAAGGGATCGCCTCCTTGACCTGCTTCGAGAGGACAAAGTAATCGGCGACCTTCGTGAGAACGACCGCGTCGTCGGGGCCGAGTTCCGCGGCTTTGCGGAAGGCGGCGTTCATCTTCTCGATCTGCGCGGGCTCGGCGGTGCCGTCCTCTTTCAGGAAAAGCCGCTGCATGAGCTCGCCGAGCTGCGCCCAGTACTTCGCGTCCCGGCTGTCGGACTTCACCGCCCGCTCGATGAGCTGCGCCGCCTTTTTTTCCTGCCCGCTGGCGAGGTAGATCTCATAGACCGACTGGTGCGCCGCGAAGTTGTCCGGCGCGAGCGCGAGGGCCTGCTCGGCGTATTTCACCGCGAGGTCGGGCTTGTTGAGGTTCTTCGCGTAAAGCTGCGAGAGGTAGATGTAAGGGAGCGGCTGCTTGGGCGCGGCCTTGATCGCGTCCTTGAGCACCTGGATTGCCGAGGACGGGTCGTTCCTGCGCGCCAGTTCGTAGGCGACCTTGACGGCGAGCTCCGGGTTGCCGGGATCGAGCTCCAGCGCCCGGCGGTAGCTCGCCAGCATCTTCTCCTGGTCCGAGTTTTCCTCGGCCACGAAACCCTGCGCGAAGGCCGCGAAGGCGTCCGCTTTCCGCTCGTCCTCCGGCTTCAGCGCGAGGTCCGGCGGGGTCGGGCGGATCGGGGAGGGAAAGGCGTCGGCAAACTCCGGCTGCCCCTTTGCCCCCGGCGCGAGTGGCGCGGTGAGCGGAGGCAGCTCGGCGGGAGGCGTCTTTTCACCCCCCTGCGATGTCCGCGAACCGGTCGCCGGCTGCTTGGCCGGAGATTTCGCGGCGGGCGAGGCCTTGCCCGCAGGCTTGGCCGAATCCTTCGCCTGCGCGGAGGGCTCCGCGAAGGCCGGCGTGACGATGAGCGCTATGCCGACGGCGAGCGTCCCATACCCCTTTGCAGCCCTGACAAATCGGCACGAATTCATGCCGCGCACTCTAGTCCCTAGGACTTGTAGCGCAAACGCTTCTTGTGGCGGTTTTCCTTCATCCGCTTCCTGCGTTTGTGCTTGGCGATTTTGGCCTTCCGGCGCTTTTTGAGTGAACCCATTTGGAGGTGTGTTTTTTCGTTGAGGGGCGGCGAGAGAATCACGGTTGCCCACATGGCGCAACCGGAATTTTGGAAAGAGGTTCACTTTGCCAAAAGCGATCCGTCATTTTGAGCGGCGTTCCGGCCGGATTTGGGGGCGGAACGCAGTCGAAGGACGGCGGCTTTTCAGTACACCACCTTGTTCAGCGGATACTCGATGATCCCCTCAGCCCCCAGCGCCTTGAGCCGCGGGATGATCTCGCGGACGACCTTTTCATCAATGATCGTCTCGACGGCAATCCAGCCGTCCGTCGCGAGTTTCGAGATCGTGGGATTGCGCAGCGCCGGCAGCGCCTGAAGCAGTGCGGCGAGCTGCGCCTCCCGCAGATTCATCTTCAGACCCACCTTGTCCCGCGCCGCAAAGGCCCCCTGAAGCAGCAGCACCAGCGTGTCCATCTTCCCCTTTTTCCATGGGTCCGCGAGCGCCCCGTGGTTCGCGATGAACTGCGGCGAAGACTCCATGATCGTCTCCAGGATGCGCAGCTTGTTCGCCCGCAGCGAGGATCCCGTCTCGGTCACGTCCACGATCGCGTCCACGAGGTCCGGCACCTTCACCTCCGTCGCGCCCCACGAAAACTCCACCTCCGCCGTGACCCCGTGCTGCGCCAGGTAGCGGCGCGTCATT
>JAYTML010000438.1:0-7313 GCA_043728655.1 Chthoniobacter sp.
GTCGCCGCGCCCCTCGGCGGAGCGCGGGAAAAACTCATACCACTGGGAGAAGAGCGCGCGCGGACGGTCCACATACACGAGCGGGTAGCGCGCGCTGAATGCCGTGCCGTCGGCGCCGCTGGAGGGGACGATGACAGCGGCTGGCGCTGGCGTGCCGACGACGGCTTTCGTCTTCCGCGCCGTCTTCGCCTTTTTCGCCACGGGCAAGGCAGCGGGCTCGGGCGCAGGCGCGGCTTTCACCGTGCCGCCCGCGTCCACCATCTCCATGACCGGCGGCAGATTCAGCAGATACTCCGCGCTCTCGCTGCGATCGGAGTAAGACGTCATCAGGCCCTCCAGCTCAGGCAAGTGCGCCAGTCCGTTCACGTCCGCCGGTGCGCCTTCGCGGATCTTATCCGCCAGCTCCGTGAGCCGCGCGGCGTCGCGCGTCTGGCCGGCCGCCTGCGCCAGCCGCGCCGCCTTTGCGACAAAGGCCGCGCCTTCCAGCGTCTCGCTTTTCAGGTCCGGCAGCGCCGCGGCAAACTTCAGGTGAAACTCGTGCTGCCACGAGAGGAAGGTGTCGCCCCACGCCTCGATCGAAAACTCGTACACCGCATTTTCAAACACCGAGAACGTCCCGCGCCAGCGGTCGCCAGCGGCGGGCGTCATCGGCGTCTCGTACCAGCGGTCCTCCCCGCGCTTCCTCCACTTCAGCACCGCGCTGAGGATGTCGTGCCCGTCTTTGAAGACATCCGCGTCCACCACGATGTCCTCGCCCACCGCACGCTTCACCGGATAGCGCCCCCCTTCGACGAGCGGCTGCACATTCTCGATCACGCAGGTAGGCGGGCGGGGCATCATGGTGCCCGCAGTGTGCGCCACCGCCGACAGATGCCGCAAGCCCGCGTCGCCACCACCGGCCGGATCAGGAGGGCTGATCGCTCCGCAAAAATTCCGCGCGCACCCACTCCAGCGCCTCCTCGCGCGTGGTGAGCGTTTTTTCGAGCTGACGGCTTTCCACGGCTTCGAGGATCTCGGAAAAGCGCGGGCCGGGCTTCATGCCGAGCGCGATCAGGTCGCGGCCCGTGACGAGCGGCGGCGGGATCAGCGGCTCACTGGCGAATTCCTCGCGCTTGGTTTTGAGGAACTCGTAGTTGTCGAGCATGCCGTGGCTGCTCGTGCAGTCCACGCGGTGCAGCTCCAGCTCGTCGTCCATATGCGGGCGCGCGAGGAAGCGCTTGAGCTTTGCCACGCGCATCTGCTGCACATCCTTGAAGACCATGTGGTTCGCGACGGCCTCCACCGTGGCGTCGATCTCCGCGCGGGAGAAACGCAGGCGCGCCATCACGCCCTCGGTCATTTCCGCGCCGAGCCGGTCGTGGCCGCTGAAGCGGATGCGCCCGTCGGGATCGGTGGAAAAGGTGCCCGGCTTGCCGATATCGTGAAAGAGCACCGAGAGCACGAGCGGCCCGGTGACCTCCGCCGGAAGAAGGCCGAGCATGATGCGCGTGTGCTTGAAGACATCGCCCTCGGGATGAAACTGCGGCGGCTGCTCGCAGCCTTTCAGTGCCTCGATCTCGGGCAGGATCTCGCGCAGCAGCCCGCTCTCGTCCAGCAGGTCAAAGCCGCGCACGCGCCGCGGCGCGAGCAGGGTTTTCATCAGCTCCTCGCGGATGCGCTCGGCGCTGACCTCGTGGATGTGCGGCGCGTTTTCACACACCGCCCGCCAGGTCGCGCCGTCGATGTCAAAGCCGAGCGTGGTCGCAAACCGCACGGCGCGCATCATGCGCAGCCGGTCCTCGCGGAAGCGGTCGGCGGGCTGGCCGATCGCGCGCAGGAGGCGGGCGTCGAGATCGCGCTGGCCGCCGACGTGGTCGATGAGCCGGCCGGCGAGCGGGTCGAAGAAGAGGCCGTTGACCGTGAAGTCGCGCCGCTCGGCATCCTGCTCGGGCGTGGAAAAGCTGACCGTCTCGGGCCGGCGTCCGTCGATGTACTGGCCGTCGTTGCGAAACGTCGCGACCTGGAACTCGAAGCTGCCATCGAGAACCACGATGACCCCGAAGTGCGCGCCGACCGCGACCGTGCGGCGAAAGAGCGCCTGCACCTGCTCCGGTCGGGCGTCGGTGGCGATGTCGTAGTCGTGCGGCTCCACGCCCATGAGCCGGTCCCGCACGCACCCGCCCGCGTAGAGCGCGATGTGGCCGGCGTCCTGGAGGCGCTGGACGATGGCGCGGGCGGAATTTTCGAGCGAGGAGGACACGGGGAAGGATAGCAGTGCTTTCAAACGAAAACACCCGGCGCGTGAACGCCGGGTGCTCGGAAATTCTGGCTGGAGAAGCCGGAGATTACTTGGGGTCCGCGCCTTCGCTGGGGCCGCCCGGCTGGTTCTGCTGGATGTTGTATTTGCCGATGATCGCCTTCGCGTCCTCGTCCGTCTTGCCGAGGATGAGGAGGTCCATTACCATGGCGTTGAGCTTGTTTTTCAACTCAGCGGACTGCTTGACCAGCGGCTCGCGCTTCGCGAAGGCTTCGGCGAGCTGGACCTTGCCCTCCTGGAGGGCGGAGCGCTGTTTAAAGACGCCCGAGGTCTGCGTGATCATGACCATCGCGAGCGCGCTGGAGAGCAGCGCGATGGGCAGATGGAGCGACGGGGCGGACGGCGCGTAAGCCGCTGCGGGTTCGGAGTAGGAGTAGTCGGCGTCGGAGTTCATGGGTGAAAAAGGTATCAGGGTGCTGGGGTGGAAGCGGGCGCGTCCTTGACCTGGACGTTGTAGCCGTGCTTGGCGAGGAGGGCTTTCATCTTGTCGTTCTTGACCGAGGAGGCGGCCATGTCGCGGAGGAGGTTTGGCCCGATCTGCTGGCTGATCTGGTTGCCCGCATTGATCTCCTCCTGCTGGACCTGAAGCGCCTGCTGCTGCTTCTGGACTTCGGCCTGGAGGCTCTGGTTGGAGTTGCCCACAGCGAAGCTGATGATGCTCAGGACCAGGCACAACGCCGATGCCCCGACCGAGATATAGAATGGGATTTTCATGGGAGGCGGTGTTTCTCGGTGAGAAGCGCGGGCGGCGTCAAGGCACAAAAATCGGGGATTCGGCGCGGCCCGCCGGAATTCACTCCGCGCCGGCTTCGCGGCCCATGAGATTGGCCATGGCGGCGCGCGGGGAGAGGGTGCCGTCGAGGAGGGCACGGATTTGCGTGACGATCGGGGCATCGATGCCGTGGCGCTGTGCGACTTCGTGGGCGCTGTAGGTGGTGGGCACGCCCTCGGCGACCATGTTCATCGAGGCCACGATGTCCGCGAGGCGCTCGCCGCGGCCGAGGCGTTCGCCGACGGCGCGGTTGCGGCTGTGCTTGGAGAAGCAGGTGACCATGAGATCGCCGATGCCGCTCAGTCCCTGGAAAGTCTCGCGCCGGCCGCCGAGCGCGCTGCCGAGGCGGCTGAGTTCGGAAAGCGCGCGGGTGACGAGCGCGGCCTTGGAATTGTCGCCGAGGCCGAGGCCGTCGCTCACGCCGGCGGCTAGGGCGAAGATGTTTTTCAACGCGCCGCCGAGCTCGATGCCGGCCACGTCGTCGCTCGTGTAGGCGCGGAAGAAAGGCGTGGAGAACGCCTGCTGGAGCCGTTTCGCGAGCGCGGCCTCGCGGCAGCCGAGGACCAGCGCGGTGGGAAGCTGGCGCGCCACCTCCTCCGCATGGCTCGGTCCGGAGAGGACGGCGACCGGGTTGCGCGGGAAACATTCGCCGATGATCTCGCTCATCCTCAGTCCGCTGCCGCGCTCCACGCCCTTCGTGCAGGAGAGCAGCGCCGCGTCCTCGCTCAGGCCGATGGTCGAGAGCCGCGAGGCGACCTCGCGCACCGCCTTGGACGGCGTGACGAGCAGCACGAGATCCGCGGCGCGCAGGTCATCCATCTCGTGGGTGAACCGCAGCGCATCCGGCAGCGCGACGCCGGGAAGGTACGCCGCGTTTTCCCGCTCCGCGGCCACCCGCGCGATGTGCGCTGCGTCGTGACCCCAGATGGTGACGGGCAGGCCGTTCGCGAGCAGCGGAAAGGCCAGCGCTGTGCCCCAGCTCCCCGCCCCGATGATGGCGATGTTTTGAAAGCTCATGACTTAGTTCGGACCATCGGTCGGCGACTGCGGCTCGGTTTTCGGCGTTCCAAACCGCAGCTCCGTGCCGGCGCGGAGACGCTGGATATTGGCCGTGTGGCGCTTGATGACGAGCGCGGCGGCGGCGACCGCGAAGAAGAAATTCCCCCATCCGCGCACCGCCGCCCAGCCGTGCGCCGGCCCAAAGAGCATCAGCCCGATGACGACGGCAGGCAAGCACGCCGCCGCCAGGATCGACGCGAGCGAAACATAGCGCGAGACCTTCAGCACCACGCCCCAGATGGCGAAGGCGATGAGGGCCGCGAGCGGCATCATGCCGATGATCACGCCGAGCGAGGTCGCCACGCCCTTGCCTCCTTTGAAGCGCAGCCAGACGGGAAAGTTGTGCCCGAGGATGCAGCCGATCGCGGCGGTGATGCCAGCGAAGTCCGGCGGAAAAAAGCGCAGCGCGGTGTGACCGTGAAGGAGCTGCTCGGTGACGGGAAACCGCGCTGCGATGGCGACGCCGAGCGTGACCGCGAGCCAGCCTTTCGCCGTGTCGCAGAGAAAGGCGAGCACGCCCCATTTCTTCCCCATCACGCGCCACACGTTCGTCGCGCCGATGTTCCGGCTGCCGTGCTCGCGGATGTCTATGCCGCGGGATTTCGAGATGAGCAGCCCGCTCGGGATCGAGCCCAGCAGGTAGCTCGCGACGAGGATGGCGGCGATGAGGAGCGTCATGCGGTGGAGCGGTGCGGCTGCGGCGGAGTGCAAGTCAGCGCGCCGGGCGGCGCAAGGAAATTTGCCGTTGACGGGACTCCGCGCGCGGCCAAACACTCGCGGCGCAGTAAAGAGGAATCATGAGCGCGAGGATCACCACGCAGCGCTGCGCGAACCGCCCGTCGCGGTCCGTCGGGGAAAATCTGCCCCTCACCGCCCGCCAACCGCCACTCCCATGAACGAACGCGAATACCTGACCCAGTTGGAATCGGCGAACGCCGGGGAACTCACGCAACTGCTCCGCCGCCCGAGCGCCGAGGAGGAGCGCGTGCTCGCGGCATACTTCGGCGAAGCGCGCCTCGCCCGCCTGCGCCGGCTGGCGCTCAGCGGTCCGCGGCGCGGCGTGCGGCGCGGCAATGTGGTCGTCCTCCACGGCATCATGGGCGGCGAACTCACGGTTTATCCGCAGAGCCAGTCCAGCCAGGGCGTGTGGCTGAATTTCCTCCGCATCGCGGTCGGCGCCGTGGGCTGGCTCCGGATGACGCCGGAGCGGAAGTCTCAGTTCGATGTGCGGGCGACGGGGATTTTGAAAAAGTGGTATGCCGAGATGCTGCTCGGCCTGGCCGCCGACCAGTGGAATGTGCAGGCATTCTGGTACGACTGGCGGCTGGACCTGGCGGACAGCGCGGACTCATTGCGCCAGCAAATCGACCGCTGGTTCGGCCCGACCGATCCGGTGCATCTGGTCGCGCACTCGATGGGCGGTCTCGTCTCACGCACCTACATTTTGCGGCACGCGGACCGCTGGGCGAAAGGCGGGCGCCTCATCATGCTGGGCACGCCAAACCGCGGGTCGTTTGCCATCCCCCAGGTCATCACCGGCGCGCTCGACACCGTGCGCAAGCTCGCGCTCGTGGACGTGACGCACAGCCGCGCGGAGCTGCTCGGCGTGCTCAACAGCTTCCCCGGTTCGATGCAAATGCTGCCGTCGCCCGCCGCCATGAAGGACATGGAGCGGATGTACGACGCGAAAACATGGGCGGCTTACGGCGTGGGCCAAAAGCTCCTCGACGGCGCCCGCGCCAGCCATGAGCGCCTGGCAAAGATCGTGGACCGCGACCGCATGGCCTACATCGCCGGCTGCAACGTGCCCACCAAATGCGGCGTCCGCGACTGGCAGCGGCTCGACGATCCCGCCGGCTACACGGACACGCTCGATGGCGACGGCACGGTGCCGCACTCGCTCGGCTTTCTGGAAGACCGCGGGACGCGCATTCCCACCTACTTCGTCGAGTGCGAGCACGGCGCGCTGCCGAATCACGAGGACGTCATCGCCGGGACGCAGCAGCTCCTCGCGACCGGCAGCTCCTCGCTGGCGAAGCAGGCGCCCAGTCGCCGCGGGCTGGCGGATCTCCCCGCGCGAACGCAGGCCCGGCGCGACCGCGAGCGGGGCGAGGAGGATGTGCTGCGCGATCTCAGCCGGCGCGTGCGATCGCGCGCGCGCGGCTCCGCCGGCCCGGAGGCCCCGCTTTCCGCGGATGAGGTGCAGGCCGGCGAGCTGATCGTGCGTGGCTTTCTCGCGGAAGCCGGCGCGACGCCGGATCGCGCGCCGCTCGACACTTCCGACAGGACACCTCCCCCGCCCAAAGGCCGAGGCGGTTCAAAAAGCCGCCCGCAGCCCAAGGCGCGAATCACCGTCCGGCTGGTGCACGGCGGCATCGGGGAAAGCCGGGCGCTGGCTCCGGGAGCCGACGCGATCTCGGTCGGGCACTACGTCGGCGTCATGCCGCAAAACGCGGAGCGCGCGCTCGACGAGGCGATCAGCTGGCCGCCCGCCCCCAAGGGCAAACGCCAGACGGGAGACGTGAAGGATTTGCTGATCACCGCGCTTTCCGGACGCGGGGCGATTGGCGGCGGCCTGGGGCAGAATTTTCTACTGCCCGATCCGCGCGATCCGAAATGCGACATCGTCATCGCCGGCCTCGGGCAGCCGGGGACATTCCGCGAGGCGGAGCTGGCGGTGCTGGCGCGCGAACTCGTGTGGATGCTCGGGCGCGCCGGAAAGAAGCATCTTTGCACGATCCTGATCGGCGCCGGGGCGGGAAACCTCGAAGTCCCGGACGCGCTGCGCGCCTGGTTCCGCGGCATTCGCCGGGCGCTCTACGACGCCGATGAAAATGGCGATCCGTGCCTCGGAAAGCTCACGTTCATCGACTACTCCGAGGCGAGTTTCATCCGCCTGGACACTGCGCTGAAGGAACTCGTCCCGGCTTTCGCCAAGGATCCCGAACCGCTCGAAATCGACTACGTCGGACCGGACGAGGCGAAGCTGAAGACCGCGCGGCAGCGTGCGGAAGGCGCGGCATGCGAGGCGGGAAAATCCGAGCTGAAGAAACTGCTCGCGCGGGACGGCAGGAAGACGGGCGACACCGAGCCGGTGCGGGTCACGATCCGGCTGGCGCACGACACGTTTGAATTCGCCGCCCTGACGGCCGACGCCTCGATGCCGCAGCGCGAGACGCGCATCGA
>JAYTML010000439.1:0-4805 GCA_043728655.1 Chthoniobacter sp.
CGCCCGCGAGGAGGATCTGCACCATCGCCCCGGTGTCGCTTCGTTGCGCGACTTCGCGGAAGAGCTGCACGAGCGGCTGCGGCTCGATCTTTCCGTGGAGCACGGCGAAGGTGAGGGCATTCGCCGCGCCCGTGAGTGCGAAGGCCGTGAGCACGAGGCCCAGCGCCCAGCCGGCGACGCGCAGCGGCGTCACGCGATCGAGCCCGAGCAGCGGCACGAGCTTCAGCCCGCGGTATTTCAAAAAGCCGCCGACACCCGCGGCGAGGATGACGAACACGAACGAACTCGGGATGACCTGATCGACGGTCACGGCGTCGCCTTTCGCCGCATGGCGGAAAATGGCGCTGACGCCCATGCCGACGAAAAATGTGGCGAGGACGATGGCGACGAGCCCGTCGGGCATGCGGAGATCCTCCGTGCGCACCTGGCCGCCATCGCGGGCGACGCTGCGCGCGACGCGGATCTGCACGGTCACCGCGAGCGCGAGGGCCGCGAGGACGACGAGGCCCAGGGCGGCCTGCTGGAGAGCGTCTGGCGGCAAGGACTAGGGCGCGTAAAAGCTCGGGAGATAGTAGAGCCGCCCGGCTTCGAGCTTCGGCATCAGCGACTTCACCACATTCACCTCCACGGTCGCCTTTTCGCTTTGTCCGAGGAGGCGGAAAAGCCGGCCAAACTTGAAGGGCGACTCGTAGCGGATGATCTGCGCGCCTTTGACTTTGCCCAGGTCCATCGCCTTGGCGTAGGCGTCCTCGAGCTGGCCGGTGGCGTCGATGAGCTTGGCCTCCTTTGCCTCCTTGCCGGAGATGATCCGTCCGTCGGCGAGTCCGTTGCGCAGCTCGGCTTCGTTGCGCTTGCGCTCCTTCGCCACGATGCCGACGAATTTCCCGTAGGTGTCCATGACCATCTTCTGCACGTACTCACGCTCCTCCTGCGTCATCTCGCGCGAGCCGCTGAGCATGTCCTTGAAGGCGCCGCTTTTGAAAGTGACCGTTTCGAGGCCGACTTTGCCCATGAGCTCGCGGTAGTTCAGCGTCTGCATGATGACGCCGATGGAGCCGGTGAGCGTGGTTTCATTCGCCATGAGGAAGGTGCCGCCGCACGCCACGTAGTAGCCGCCGGAGGCCGCGAGCGAGCCCATGTAAACGACGACGGGTTTCTTCGTGCCGAGGCCGAAACCGCCGTCGCGCACCTTGCGCACGGCATTGTAGATCACGTCGGACGCGGTCACTTCGCCGCCGGGCGAATCGACGTACAGCACGACGGCTTTCACCTTCTCATCGAGCGCGGCCTGCTCGAGCTGGAGTTTGATGTCATCGACCATCGTCTCGCCCAGCGAGCCCGGCTCAAAGGCGCTGATGATCCCGCGCAGGTAGATGACCGCGATCTTGCCGTCGGGCTCCTTCGCGTCCTTCGGCACCTTGGCATCCACGACCACCGACTCCTCGAATTTCGGCGCCGAGGGCTTAACCGGATTGCGCACGCCGAACGATCCCACGGCCAGGACTGCGACGATGCACAAAAGGCCGAGACAGATGCCGAAGCCTGCGAGCATCCAAAGGCAGCCGGAGTTTTTCTGCGTCATAGGAGGGCGAAGTTGGAGGATGGGAGGGAGCGTGACAAGCGGGGAGTGGGGGAGGTGGGAGGAAGGATGTGGAGCTGTCTCCCCCTCGTCTTCGTCCTGATCATAATCCTAATCCTAATCTTAATTTCCCTCCTCCGCGCGGTGATGGGAGAGAGATTAAGATTAGGATTAAGATTAGGACTGAGTTCCACTTTTAATGAAACGGCGAGATGAAGACGCGCATGACATTCACGCGGCCGCCGGGGAAGTACCAGCGCGGCTCAAACTCGAAGCTGCGCTCGCTGGCGCGGTAGAAGACCCAGCTCGGTGCGTTCGGGTAATTCGGGTCATAGACGAGGAAGGTGATATTGCCGCCGGCCTCGCGACGCTGCGCGTAGGGGACGACGACGTGGTTCATGTGCGGGAAGCGGGCGAGGTAGATCGCGCGGGGCTTGCCGCGGTCGAGGGATTCGCTGAGCCAGCGGGCGGCGGCGGCCTGACCGGGCCGCGGGTGGCCCATGGCCATGCGCCAGTTTCCGACCCGCAGGTAGGTGGGGAGCCAGTTGCCGAGGTTCTCTTTCAGCAGGCCCTCATACGCGATGGAGAAGGCATGGAGGTCGGCGTAGCCGGGAAAGACGACGCGCTGCCGCGGGCCGGCGCTCCAGACCGGGATGCGGCAGACCTGTTTGATCCGGCGGAGGTACTCCTCGCGGGAAAGGCGCGGCTGCTTCGGCTCGAAGCGCGCGAACTGATGGAACTGCAGCACCGCGCGCGTGAGGACGAAGCAGCGGTGCGCGAAGTCGGCGGGCTTTTCCCGTGCGGTGATGTGCAGCTTGCCGAGTTCATCCACCCCGTACTGAAATGCGGTGTCGTTTGAGAAGGCGAAGGTATCGCGGCGCAGCTCGAAATCGCGGGCGCGCAGCGCCGCGGGCGCGGCAAGGAGGCAGAGGACAAGAAGGAGGCGGAGCATGAAAAAAGGGTGGGAAGCAGTCGCGGAATGTTCGCCATCCTGTCAATCCCCGCTATCAATGGACGCGTCATTCCATGACTCCCGCCGCCATTTTCGAAACCCCCTCCGGACGTGCGCGCATGGCGTCCCCCGGGGAGCTGCGCGACGATCCGGGCTGGCGCGCGGCTTTCGGCCACCTTGTGAAGGACGCGCGCTATTACGACATCGTCGGCGGCACGCTCGGCTTTTCCTGCCACGGGCTGCTGCTGGAGGATCGCGACGGGACGCTGCGCGGAGCCCAGCCGTTTTTCTTCGTGGATCAGGACTGCGTGACCACGGCTCCCGCATGGGTGCGCGCCCCGGTCCGGCTCGTGCGAAAGGTTTTTCCCCGCTTCCTGCGGCTGAAGATGCTGATGGTCGGCTGCGCCGCGGGTGCCGGCCATCTCGGGGGCGCGGCGGCGGCCGAGCGCGGCGGGCTGCCGCTGCTGCGCGAGGTGATGGTCGCCGTGGCGCGCGCGCACCGGGCCGCGCTGGTGGTGTGGAAGGACTTCCCCGCCGACTACCGCGGGCCGCTGAGTCCGCTGCACCGCGCCGGCGAGGCGGGCGCCTGCTACGTGCGGATTCCCAGCATGCCGGCCACGCGGCTGGAGTTGGATTACGCGAGTTTCGACGACTACATGGCGCGCAAGCTCAGCCACTCCATGCGCAAGAACCTGCGCCGGAAATTCCGCGCGCTGACCAAGGCCGCGCCGCTGGAAATGACGGTCGTCAACGACCTCGGCGCGCATGTGGATGAGGCGCTCGCGCTTTATCTCCAGACCTTCGCGCGCTCGCCGCTGCAGTTTGAGAAACTGACACGCGACTTCCTTCTGCGGCTCGGCGCCGAGATGCCGGAGCGCGCCCGCTTTTTCCTCTGGCGGCAGGAGGGGCGGCTCGTCGCATTCAGCGTCTGCCTCGTCCATGACGGCGCCATCTACGACGAGTACCTCGGCCTCGACTACTCGGTGGCGCTCGACCTGCATCTCTACTTCGTCACCTTCCGCGACATCCTCTCCTGGGCGCTCGAGCAGGGGCTGAAGACCTACTACAGCACGCCGCTGAACTACGACCCGAAGCTCCACCTCGGCTTCGCGCTCGCGCCGCTCGACCTTTACGTGGCGCACCCGTCGCCCGTCTTCAATGCGCTGCTCCGCCGCGTTCTCCCGCTCCTCCAGCCCACGCGCGCCGAGCCCGCCCTCCGGCATTTCGCGAACGCGCACGAGATGGCGCAGGCGTAGGGCGCGGCGGAGCGTTCAATGCCTCGGAGGGACGGGCTCCTGCACGTCCGTGGCATCCGCGGGACGGGTCGCGCCGGATCGGACGCGCCCACACGAAGTCAGGGACGCGCGGGAGCCCGTTCCTCCGGGTGGGGCACGCCGCGTCGCCCGCGGAGGGTCGGCCTGCTTTGGCTCAGATGATCGGAAAATCGTGGCGGCGACCCGACTCGTCCCCGGCACTCGGATCATCGTCGGACCAATGCTGCCGGCCGGGTTCGCGGGTGATCAGCGCCGGGGTGGTCTCGTTGAAGATCACCGAGACCATCACCTTTTGCGTGGGGAAGATCGCCTCCCTCAGCTCGTCTGAAATCGACAGCACCTCCGGCGTCTTAGCCGGTCCCTGAGGCTGCGGTTCGGACTTGGGCAGTTCGGGCGGAATCACAGTCGCGGCGGGCAGAGAAGCGGCGGCATCGTTTGCTTCGCCGAAGATCACGGAAACCATTACGTCGCGCTCTGGAAACAATTCCTGCATGAGCCCGGCCGGCATTTTCACAAATAGCGGAACCGGGGGACACTTTTGCCTCGGCGGTTGGCCGGCCGAAGCCGCGGGAGCAGCCCCCTTCGCGTCCGGCGAAGACGGGTTCCCGGCTGGAGGAACCGGCTTCCCGAAGAGATTTTTGAAAGGTTTCATGGCAGAGCCCGAACGTATGGGGGATTCCGGCGGTGGTCCGGGTCAGTGCTTGAACAGATTTGGGAAGGCAACAGCGAGCGCGATGGCCACGCCGAGGTACAATCCGAAAGCCGTAATGGAAATCAGCACGCTGAGCACGTACTTGGCGGGCGTCGGCAACGCCTTCTTGAAGACGGCGGTGCTGACCGCGTAACCGACTCCGCCACAAGCGCCGCCGAGTGCGCCGCCGACGAACATCAGGAGAAGAGGCAGGCCGCAGCAGGCATGCTCATACCATTGGAGTTTCACGCTCGGGGAATCAGGCTGGTTGGCAGTCATGCGCCATCGCTGGCGCAGCATGCGTGCCAC
>JAYTML010000440.1:0-5261 GCA_043728655.1 Chthoniobacter sp.
ATCCGTGTGGTGCTGCCCTTTCACCTGCGAAATCTCGCGCGGGTCGGCGACGAGGTGCTCCTCGACGTGCCTGCTCCGATGACGCTGCGCGGGACGCTCGATGAACTGGAGGCGCGCTACCCGGTGCTGCGCGGCACGATCCGCGATCACGACACGCTGAAGCGCCGCCCTTTCATCCGCTTCTTTGCGTGCAAGGAGGACCTCTCGCTCGACCCGCCGGAGACGCCGCTGCCAGAGGCCGTGTGCGATGGCTCGGAGCCATTCATGATCGTGGGCGCGATGGCCGGCGGCTGAAAGCCCAGCCTCATTTTACCATGATCGACGCACCGCAGATCGTCCAAACCACCGCGCAGCTCACCGCGATGATTCACCTCACGCTTTCGCGGGAGGAGATGCCGCGCGTCTTCGGCGCATGCGTGGCGGAGCTGCTGGCCGCGCTCGGCGCCCAGGGCATCGCGCCTGCCGGTCCGGTCTTCACACATCATCTGCGGAGGCCCACGGACACGTTTGATTTCGAGCTGAGCGTGCCCGTCGCCACACCGGTGGCAGCCACGGGCCGGGTGCGGCCGGGGGAATGGCCCGCCATGCGCGTGGCGCGGACGGTTTACCACGGCCCCTACGAGGGGCTGCCGGAAGCCTGGGGCGGCTTCATGGACTGGAT
Organism: Chthoniobacter sp.; assembly: GCA_043728655.1. GTDB lineage: Bacteria > Verrucomicrobiota > Verrucomicrobiia > Chthoniobacterales > Chthoniobacteraceae > Chthoniobacter. The sequence continues at coordinate 662 of JAYTML010000440.1, forward strand.
CGAAGCGCACGGGCACACGCCGGCAGAGGATCTTTGGGAATGCTACCTGACCGGGCCGCATTCCAGCCCGGACCCAGCCGACTGGCGCACGGAGCTGAACCGGCCGCTAGCAAGTTGAGGGCGGCTGTGCTCCGCAACGCCGGGAAACTGTGCGGAAAGTGGAGCGGGTAGAGGGAATCGAACCCTCATGGCCAGTTTGGAAGACTGGAACTTTACCACTAAGCTATACCCGCGAAATCCAGCGGAGACTTTGCGTGGCCCGTGCGCGTTGACAAGCGGTATTTCCACGACGCCAGTCTGAGATTAAAAAATTCGCCCGCGCACTTGCCGCTTTGCGCCGGGGTGCATTACAGAATTCCCAAGCGAACCGTTCCCATGCGCCTCCTCCGCCCCCTCATCATTCTCGCCCTCGCCTATCTGGCGTTCATCCTTTTCACCGACGCCCGGCGGGAGTCGGCAAAGGAAACCCCGGACTCCAGCAAGATCGTCCTCTACTTCGGCGGCGTCGTGCTCGTCGGCGGTGTCGCGGGCGTCCTGGTCGTCACGATCATCCTGCCGGCGCTCGGCGATACCATCGGCAATATTTTCTTCAGCCCGAACGAGAAGATCGAAAAGGCTCCGCACGCCGACGCCATGGCCGCCATCGCCCGCGGGGACTACGAGGACGCGGTGCAGGAATACCTCCACGCCTTTGAGCGCGATCCCCACGACACGCTCGCGCTGAGCGAAATGGCCAAGATCGAGTGCGAGCATCTGGCCGATCCCACCGCCGCGGCCGATGTGCTGGAGCAGGCGCTCCAGCGCGAGTGGACGGCGGAGGACGCCGCCTTCCTCACCTCGCGGCTTGTCGATGTGTACTGGAAATACCAGCACAACGCCCGCGATTCGCGCACGCTGCTCATGCAGATCATCGAGACGATGCCGGACACGAAGCACTCCGCCAACGCCCAGCACAAGCTCCAGGAAATCGAGCGCGCCCTCGCGCTGGAGGACTAGCGCTCCGGCGCGATCCGGCCGTCGCGGCTCACGCGCCAGCGGCGGCCCGCCCACCACACCCGCCGGTCGCACCACGCGGCGCACCAGCAGGCGATTTCCACCGCGCTCGCGGCGAGAGTCACGGGAAAAAGCCACGGGATGGGGAAGCGCAGCGCCTTGCCGAGGTCGTGAAACCACATCCATCGGGTGAAGTGGATCAGCACCGCGAAGAGCACGCAGATCTCCATCCGCCGCCCGCCGCCGGGCGCGAACGCGATGAGCAGCGCGCCGGCGAGCAGCCCGTTTGTCAGGATCATCCCGGCGAAACCCGCGGGATTGCAGACGCGGTACGTCACCGCCACGCGGCGCTGATGCCGCCAGTAGCCGCGCCATGTCAGCGGATCGCTGTCGAGCGTCGCCACCTGCGCGCTCAGGCGGATCGTCCGCCCGGCCTTTGCCATGGCCGCGCCGAGCCGGTTGTCCTCCGCCAGGAAATCGCCGAAGGCCTCCCAGCCCCCGACCGCCTCCACATCCGCGCGGCGGAAACCCGTGCAGGCGCCGAGAGTGAAATTCACCCGGCCGAAACGGCGCACCATCGCCAGCCCCGGCCACAGCCCGGTCAGCGCTGCCGCCGCGTCGAGACGCTGCGGCCAGGTCGCGGGACTCACGAAGCGGTATCCCGCCGTGAGCGCATCCGCCCCGGTCGCGCGCCATTCGCGGCGGAACGCACCGAGCCACGCACCATCGATCAGCGCCTCGCTGTCGCTCAGGATCCAGTGCGCGTGCCGCGCGTGCGGCGCCATCTGCACAAGCTTCGAGATCTTGGGATTCAGCGCCGCCCCGGCGCGGCAGGCCACGACGAGGATCCCCCGCTCGGGAAAGGCCGCGCGCAACGCGGCGCACGCGTCCAATTCATCCGAACCCTCGTCCGCGCCGAGCACGAGCTGATCGCCGGGCTCCATCGCCGCCGCGAGCGACTCCAACTTTTCGCGCAGCGCGGGCACGCCGGCCTTGAGCGGACGCAGCAGCGTCACCGCCGGCAGCTCGCTCCCCGCGGCATTCGGCAGCGCCGGCTCCTTCAGCCACTCCTGCACGTAATGAAGCGCGAGCAATGGGTACAGGACGCTCGCATGGCCGAGCGCCAGGAGCGCGGAGAGAAGAATGGCGTCCGGCCAGCTCATGCCTTGCGCGGAGTGCGGGAGAAGGGCCAAATCGTCATCGCTGCACGGGCTAGCCTGCCCGCGCGCGCCGCCAATTGAAACACCTCATCGTCACCGCCGACGACTTCGGCCGCAGCCCGGAGATCAATGCCGCCATCGAGCGCGCCCACCGCGCCGGCTTCCTCACGCAGGCGAGCCTGATGGTGAACGAGCCCGCTGCCGCCGAAGCCGCGGACATCGCCCGCCGCAATCCCGCGCTGCACGTCGGCCTCCACCTCACGCTCTGCGCCGGACGCGCCTCGAAAGTCTCCGCGCTCACGGATGAAAGCGGGAACTTCTGTCCTTCCCCCGCGCGCGCCGGCATGCGTTACGTCCTCCGCCGGTCGCTGGCAGAGCCGCTCCGCGAGGAGATCCGCGCGCAGTTCGCGCGCTTCCGGGCGCTCGGCTTTGCGCCGTCGTATTGGGACGGCCACACGCATCTGCATCTGCATCCCACGATTTTCCGGCTCACGCTGCCCATCGCGGTCGAGCACCGCTTTCGCGCCGTGCGCCTCGTCCGGGAGCCCGGCCTCGGCGCAATGGTGCCCGCGATTTTCGACCGCCTGAGCCATGCCGCGATCCCGCGGCTGGAGGCGCACGGCATCCGCTTTGCCGATCGCGTCTTCGGCCTGCGCGAAACCGGGCGCATGACCACCGCCGCCATCGCCCGCCATTTGGAGAACCTCCCCGACGGCACGAGCGAGCTCTACTTTCACCCCGGAGCCGAGCCCGCCGAGCCGGACTACGCCGCGCTCACCGCGCTGCTCGCGCGCCACGCGATCTCGCTCACGCACCTGCCACCGCCAGCCGCGCGCTGATCTCGCGCTGCCCGGCGCAGATGACCTCCACTTCATTCGCGCCCGCCGCGTCGAGCCGCGCGCGCACCGTGCCCACGGCCAGCTCCGGGCTGTTGCAGTCGCGGCTCAGATGCCCGAGCACCGCGCGCCGCAGCCGCCCGCCGAGCAGGTCGGCAAGCACGCCGGCCGCGGCCGTGTTCGAGAGATGGCCGTGGCGCGACATGATCCGCTGCTTCACCGACCACGGCCGCTTCGTGTCGTTTTGCAGCAGCTTCTCGTCGTGATTCGTCTCGATGAAAAGCGTCTGCGCCGCGCGCACGCGCTCATGGACGAGCTTCGTCGCCTGGCCGAGATCGGTCAGAAAGCCCAGCGCCTCCGCGCCGTGATGGAGGACGAAGCCGACCGGCTCCACCGCATCATGCGGCACGGGGAAGGTCTCGATGGTGATGTCCTTGATCGCGAACGCGCTCCCGGTGACGAACAGCCGCCAGTCCTTGCGCAGCTCCGGCCGGTCCTTTTGCAGCACCTCGGCGGTCAGACGGTTGCAGTAGATCGGCGTCGGGAATTTCTTGCACCACACATCGAGCGCGCCCGCGTGATCGCCGTGCTCGTGCGTGAGGAGGATGCCGTCGATCTCCAGCGGGCTCACCCCGCACAGCGCCAGCCGCGCGCCGATCTGCCGCGCGCTCAGGCCGCCGTCGATCAGCAGGCGCGTCTGCGCCGTCTCCACCAGCGCGCAGTTTCCCGCGCTGCCGCTGCCGAGGATCGTGACGGAAAACATCGCGCGGAAATCAGACACCGCGCGCCGCGCCGTCGCAAACGGAAAGCCGCCCGCTCAAGGCAGCGGCTTCACCATGATGTTCTTGAAACGCGCCTCGCTGCCGGGGTCGTGACCCTGGATGGCGAAGGTGCCGTGATCGATCTTGCGGCCCGCATGATTCGACTTCGGCTGAAAGTCATCCGGCTCCGTGTAGTCGGTGATGACCGTGCCGTTGACCTTGATGACCACATGCTTTCCCTCGACGCGGATCGACATGTTGTACCACTCGTCGTCCTTCGCCGGCGCCACCTTGTTGTCCATGATGTCGTAAAGTCCGGCGCCCTTTTTCCAATCGCCGTGCGTGTTGTTCACCTGCACCTCGTAACCCTTCGCGGGCCAGCCGTCCGGCTGGAACTCGGTGTGAAAATACACGCCTGAATTCGCCGACTTTTTCGCCATGATGTCCACCTTCAACTCGAAATTTTTGAAGTCATGCCCGTTCACTTCACCCATGTAAAAAAGATGCGCCCGATCGCCGCGCACGACGATCTCGCCATCTTTTACTGAAAAGGTTTCGGGCTTCTCATTGGCTTTCCAGCCAGCGAGTGATTTTCCGTCGAAGAGTGAGACCCAGCCGTCTTTGGAGTCGGCGGCGAGGGCGGGAAGGATGAACGCGAGGGCGATCAGCGGGGAAAAGAATCGTTTCATGTCGCGACGCTACCCGACACCGCGCGGCGAACGCAATGACGAAGCCTGTGCATCAGCGCGTCAAGACTCGCCTCGCTGCGCCCGCCCACAAGGCACTCCGCCCATTTGTCCCCCTTTGCGTGCTGCAAACCGTCCCGGTTTGATCGCACCGCGACAGCTGC
>JAYTML010000441.1:0-12142 GCA_043728655.1 Chthoniobacter sp.
GCTCGCCGCCGGAGCTGACCTTCACGCGGAGAAAAAACGCGCCGCTGAGCCCGCCAGCGGGCAGTTCGGTGATCGCGATGGCGAAGTCCTGCGCCGGCAGCGTCACCGGCTGCCACGGACGCGTGAGCGAGAGTTTCAGCTCGCCGCTGACAGACATCCGGGCGGTGAGTTCCTTCTCCAGTTCCGCCAGGAAAGGCGCGGCCTCGAGGGTCGCGCGGACTTCCGCGCTGGCCGGCGGTTCGTTTCTGGCGGCGGCGCGCACGGCGCCGGAGCGGGTCGCACTTGGCTGGACCAGCGGCGCGAGCAGCCGGTCGAGCTGCGCGAAAGCAGGCGCGCTCAGCAGGGTGAGGCTTGCGATTACGAGAAGTGCTCTCATCGCTTCAGCTCGGAGATTTTCTGGAGCATTTCGTCCGAGGTCTGGATGGACTTCGAATTGATCTCGTACGCGCGCTGCGCCTGGATCATGTTCACCATTTCCTCGACGATGTTGACGTTCGAGCTTTCCAGAAAGCCCTGCGTCAGCGTGCCGTAGCCGTCCTCGCCCGGGTTGCCGAGTTCCACAGTACCGCTGCCAGGCGTTTCGTCGTAGAGATTGCCGCCGAGGCTGCGCAGGCCGCTCGGATTTGCAAAGCGCGCGAGCTGCACGCGGAAGGTCTGCGTTCCAGACGGACCCTGCACCGTCACCTCGCCATTGCCCGAAACCGAAATGCCCGTCGAGCCCGGCGGGATCGGCTGGAATCCGCTGAGCACCGGCAGGCCGTCGCTCGTCGTCACCCGCCCCTGCCCGTTCACCTTCAGCGCGCCGTCGCGTGTGTAGGCAAAGGCGCCGTCTGGCCGCTGCACCTGCAGGAAGCCGTCGCCCTCGATCGCGAGATCGTATTTCTCCCCTGTCTGCTTGAGTGAGCCTTGGGTGAAGACTTTCGCCGTCGAGACGACGCGGCTGCCATTGCCCATCTCGACCCCGGTCGGCACCACATTGCCGCCACCCGCCTCCGCACCGACCGTGCGCGGCTTTTGATAGAGCAAATCCTGGAACTCGATCTTGCTCCGCTTGAAGCCTGTCGTGTTCGCGTTCGCGAGGTTGTTCGCGATCGTGTTGAGGTTGAGCTGCTGCGCTTCCATGCCGGTCGCGCCGGAGTAGAGGGACTGGATCATAGGTGCTTACGGATTGGGGTTGCCGAGGGTTTCAATGGCTTTGCCGGTGTTTTCGTCGTGGGCGAAGATCACCTTCTGGCTTGCTTCGTAGGCGCGCGAGATGGTCACGAGATTCACCATTTCCTGAAGCGGCGAGACGTTGCTGCTTTCCAGATGCCCACCCAGTACCGCGGGCCGCTCGACGGCCTGCGGCTGCGCACTTGTATCGCCCGGCGCGAGCAGGCCGTCGCCGACCCGCTGGAGCGACCGCGGGTCGCTGAAATCGTAAACGCCGATCTTCGCGACCGGCGTGTCCCCTTGCAGCAACGTGCCCTCGGCATTGATCGAGATGCGCCCGCCGCCGGGCTTCAGCGTGAGCGGACCGCCGTCGCCCATCACGGGAAAGCCTGCCTTTGTCACGAGCGTGCGTTCGGGGCTGAGCTGAAACGCGCCGTCGCGGGTGTAGCCCATCTCGCCGTTCGGCCGCTGCACCTGGAAAAAGCCGCCGCCCTGGATCGCAAAGTCCAGCTCGCTGCCGGTCGAGCGCAGCTCGCCCTGCTTCATGCTGATCTGCGAGACCATGGTCGGCATCACGCCGCGGATCTCCCTGCCCGAGCGCCCGTCGCCACCGGCGCGTTCCGTTTCGCCCAGCACGCTCGCAAACGATGCCTCGGTTTTCTTAAAACCAGACACGGATGCGGATGCGATGTTTTGCGAAATAACCTCCTGCAAGCGCTCAAGCGCGGCGAGAGAGGCTGCACCTTGGTAAACTCCGACGTTCATAAGCGGCGTGCCTAGCAGCCGATGTGCCATTGGCTGCCAGGCGGCTTGCACTCAGGATTCGCGAGGCGCGGCGCACCTCGGAAACGAAGTCTCCAGGCAGAAATTGCCGGGCTGTCGGACCTGAGCGCCGCATGGCCAGCACTGCGGTGGGAAGTTTATTTCGGACCCTGTCGGCGAGGTAGCCTCAAACCTGCTGAACATGATCACGCACTTCCGAACGAACCTGACTCCATGGACAAAACCGACGAACTTCTGAACCGGATAGAAAATCTCCCGCCCGCGCCCAAAATCCTGGCGCCGCTGCTGATCGCACTCACGGACATCGACGCGGACGTAAGCCGCGTGGTGGACATGATCGCTCTCGATCCCGCGCTGACGGCAAAGGTGCTGCAAACCTGCAACAGCGCTTATTTCGGAATCTCGCGGCCGGTGGATCATGTGGACGAGGCCGTCAACAGGCTCGGTTTTCAAATCGTCTATTGCATCGTGGCCATGGCCAGCGGCGACGCCTCCTTCGATTCGGCCAAGGCAACCGGAATCGACGTGGACCGGCAGTGGCGCCACGCCGCGACCGCCGCGTTCGCATCGCAGTTCATCGCCAGGCGGATCGGCGCCGACGCGGGCCTCTACTTCACCGCCGGTCTGCTCCACGACATCGGCAAGCTCATCCTCGCCGAGGGCTTCCAGCGCGATTACATCGAGATCCAAAGCGATCCCGGACTCACCGGAAAAAGTCTTATGGAGTTGGAATGCGCGAGCTTCGGCGTGGACCACGCCGAAGTCGGCGCGCGCCTGCTCGAGCGCTGGAAATTCTCGCCGCAGTTCGTCGGCAGCGTTCGCTACCACCACGATCCCGCGGCGGCGGCCGGCACCGACGCCGCGCAGTTCGCCACATGCCTTTTCGTGGCGGACGCGCTCGCGCACAGCCTCACCGAGGACGAAGGGCAACCCGCCCCCGAGGCCGATCTTCAGGCAGCGCTAAAGACACTGGGCATGGGCGAAAAGGATCTGGCGCGCCGCCGCCAGGAGGTCATCGAAAACATGCCTTTCGTCGAAGCCCTCTGCCGGATGCGCGGCTAACCGCCCTGTCCTGGGAAAATCCGCCGCACCAGCCCGACGGGCAACTGCCGTGCAGCCTCAGCGCCGCATCAGTACTCGCACTCGATCTCGATCCGCTTGCAGCAGGTGCACGTCACGACGATTCGCTGCACTTTTCCGTTCTCCTGCACGAGTTCGACCTGTGGTTCGTCGAGAAGCTCAGGCTCCGGCTGGGCCTCGATCCGGCGCGCACCTCCACTCGCTTCGAGTTCCGCGGAACGCGTGGCGAACAGGGGCCGGAATGCGCCTTCGTCCGTGGCGGGAGGGGCGGGAGCCGTGCGGCCGGCGCTGACAGATGGGCGGCCGGCAAAATAATCCTGGAGCATGATCGGGAGCGGTTAGCGGTTGGTGGAAAGGCTGATGGTGATCCGCTCGTTGTCGTCTGCCTCGGCCGGCGTGTTCGCCAGCGGCTTGGTCGCGGCAAAGCCGGTCACACGTTCGATTTTCTGCGGGTTCACGGCATACTTCACTAGCAGACGCCGCGCCGCGTTCGCCCGGTCTGCGGTCAGCTCCCACGGGCCGTAATCCGCATTTCTTTCCGCTTGGCCGGCAGAAGTGTGACCGTCGATGAAAACCTTCAGGTCGTTGTGATCGATGAGCCACGCCAGGTTTTGCAGCGTGAACTGCCCCCACTCCGTGATCTCCGCCGTGCCCTTTTTGAAAATGGCGTGCTTCGTCCGGTCGTAGAGCGTGATTTTCAAGCCGTCGGACGTGACCTGCATATCGGCGGCCTTTTCCTCGAGCACGTCGCGCACATTGAGCATCCGGCTGAGCTGGCTGGCGAGCGCATTGAGGAAAGCCAGATTGGCGGCCGTCGCCGTGTCCCGGTTCTGGTCCTTCCCCACCGACCCGCCTTCCTTCCCCTGCATCACGCCGATGGAGCGGTCGCTCAGGGCGTTGAACGGCTGTTTGAAATACTTCGATGTCGCGAGGAGGATCTTTTTGTCCTGCGCGCAGATCCAGAGGACCATGAACAGCGCCATCATCGCGGTGACGAAGTCGGCGTAGGCGACCTTCCATGCGCCTCCGTGGTGAGCTTCCTTTTTCTTGGCCATCCTATTTCTCCTTCGCAGGGTTGAGGGTCTTCACCATTTGCTCCAACTCGTCGCCGCCAGGCTGCACGCTCGGATCGAGGCTGCGCCGGGCCAGCTCCACGGCCATGATCGGAGCCATCCCATTTGCGAAACCCGCGACCGCTTTCAAGATGCCGACATAGTACTGAAGCTCGACGTTGTTGTTGTGCTTGATGCGGCTGGTGAGCGGATTGATGAAACCGTAGGCGCCCAGGATTCCGAGGAAGGTGCCGGTCAGCGCGGCGGCCACTTTCTCGCCGACCGCCTCGGGTCCCTCCGCAATCGCCGCCATCGTATTGATGATGCCGAGCACCGCCGCGATGATCCCGACGCCAGGCAGCGAGTCGCCGATGAGCTGGAGCACATGGACCGGGGCGTCAGCCTCCTCTTCCTTCGCGGACACCTCCTGCTCCAGCATGCCGCCGATCTGCTCCGGCTTGATGCGCCCGTCGATGAGCGGTTTCAGGCCGCCGCAGAGGAATTCCGAGCGTTCGTGGTCCTTGAGAAACGAGGGGTACTTTTGGAAAATCGCGCTCTTCTTCGGCTCGAGCACATGATCCTCCAGCGCGATCAGTCCGCTGCGCCGCGAGAGGACGAAGACCTCGTAAAGCAGCTTCAGCATGTCGGTGTAGTCCCCCTTGCGCGACGACGAGCCCTGGATGGCGCCCATGATTTTCTTGCCCACTGACATCAGCGTTTTGGCCGGGCTCGCGACGACGAGAATGCCGAGCGCTACGCCGCCGATCGTCACAAATTCCGAGACGTGCAGCAGCACGATCGGGTTTCCTCCCGCGATCATGAATCCGCCGAGCGTGGCGCCGATGACAATAAGGAATCCGATGATTAAGAGCATAAATCGAGGCGCATATGGTTCCCCATGATCTCGGCGTTTTCCGGCCCGGCTTTAGCGAAAAGGCCGGAAAGTTTCCGCCCGCCCGCCTGGCCCTCCACCGTGGTTTCCGCCACGGCTTTTCCTTCACACCGGCTACGCCCCGGCGGATGCGCCTTCCTGCCGGCGAATGAACGTCCGGAGGCCCAGCACCGCCTGCGTGTGAATCTGCGAGATGCGCCCCTCGGTCACGCCGAAGATCACGGCGATCTCCGCGAGCCGCATGCCTTCAAAGTAATACATCGCCAGCACCTTCTTCGGGATCTCGGGCAGCTTTTGAAGCTGCGCGATCACGATCTGCACGAGCTCCTTCTTCTCCATCGTGTCGCGCCCGGACTTCTGCGTCTCGTCGGCGATCATCTCGTGCAGCGAGACGTCGTCCGAGTCCTCTGAAAAGGCCTCGCCATCGAGCGGCACAAAGCTCGCTGGTTTGATCTCGTCGAGCAGCTCGGCGTAGTCGTCGGGCGTGAGCCCCATTTCGGCGCAGACCTCGGCCTGGGTCGCCGGGCGGCCCAGCCGCTGCTCGATGCCGCTGAGCGTCTGGTTGAATTTCTTCGCCTTGTCGCGAATCGTGCGCGGCGTCCAGTCCATCCGCCGGATCTCGTCATGCACCGCGCCGCGGATGTGCAGCGTCGCAAACGAGGGGAAGGCCGTGCCGTGCGCCGGATCGAATTTCCGCGCGGCGGAAAGCAGGCCGGTAAAGCCGACGCTGTAGAGATCGTCCATGTCGAGTACCGCCGGCAGATAGATGCGCATCCGGTCCACGGTCGTCTTGACGAGCGGGAGATGCCGCTCGATCAGCGCGTCCTCATTGCTGTCGGAATGGTAGGCGCGAAAAGCTTTGGCAGCCTGTGCGGGATGGGCGGTGGTGGTGGCGAACATGCTAGGAAATCTGGGTGGCAGCAGCCTCGCGCTCCGCTTCGGCTTTCGCCGCGAGGTCGGTGATGTGGCTGCGGATCGTCCCCATGACGACCATGTGCAGGCCGCGGAATATCGCCGCGCCGACGAAGCACCCGATCGAGGCATCGCGCAGGGCGAAAGCGGGCTCATTTCCCGCATGAAGGCTGCCCGCGAAGGTGAAAACGAATCCAGACAAGCCGCCGATCAGCAGAAAGAATTTCATTGGGCGCTCTCGGTTTCAGCAGCTTGCAGACCAACCTCGGGAAAGGTCCGCGCGAGCACGGCATCGAAGACATTTTCCTCGAGATCGCCCGCGATGTTTGGCCCCGTGCCGAGGAAGAGCGGCGTCAGCTGATGGTCGAGGAGGAACTCCCAAAGTTTGCCCGAGTGCGTGAGTTCATCCAGGTGCGTGAAGACCACATGCGTGCAGCCCGCGCGGCCGGCGAACTCAAACGCGCGCTTGATCAGCTCGGGATCGTAGGCGGCATTGATCACGATGACCCGGCTGGTGGTGAAAAGCGGGCCGAGCGCCTCGGTGAGCGCGGCGATGTCACCGTCGCGGCCCGGCACGACTCCCGGCACGTCGATGTAAAGCGACTGGTCCACGGCGAGTGTCGGCACATCGGGGATCGAGCGCGCACACGGCACGCCGAGCGCCTCGCAGAAGACGGCGAGAGCATCGCCGGGATTGGCGCGGTCGAGATCGAGCTTGAGCACCACGCCGCGGCGCTGGCGGACAAAGACATCGGTCGCGAGCCATTTGCAAAGCGCGGTCGTCTTTCCCGCTCCAGGACTGCCGATGAAGGCGACACGGGCGCCCAGAGGCCGGCGCGGGATCGCGCGAAACTCCTCGCGGAGCAGCATGCCGACCCGTGTGAGCGCACGCACCGGCGGCATCGCTTCGAGAGTTTTCCACTCCGGCTGGCTTTGCAGGCGGGCGAGCATCTGCGCCGACAGGCCGCCAGCGCGCAGCAATCGCGGGAGGCCGGAAGGGCGGGCGGGCTCTGTCTCCGGAGAAGACGCGGCAGCCGCCACGGGCGCGGGCTCGACGGTCTGCGGAGCGGCATCCAGTTTCGCCTCAAAACCTCCGGTCTCCTCGATGGCCGGCTCCAGCGGCGCGGGCTCGACGACCTCGGCAATGACTTCCAGCTTCGGCGCCTGGAGGAATCTTGCGAGGCCGGTCCCCTCGACCTGGCGCACGGAAATGACGCGCGCATTGTCCCCGATCCGGTCGCGCAGAATGGCGACGGCCTCCTCGGCTGAGCTGACGATGAAACGAAAACGCTTTGGGTCCATGGTTATGCTGCTTTCTCAACCGGACGCTGAAGATGAGCCGGCATCACGACGATCCCGAAGTTCTGAATCTCCGTCTGAGCCGGCAATTCCTGATACGAAAGGACCGCGAGCTTGGAGAGCGACGGCTCGAAGAAACGCCTGAACGCGAGCCTCAGTTCGGCGGTGGTGAGGATCGCCGGCGTGAGGCCCTGCTCGGCCATTTCGCTCATGCGCCGCGTGAGTTCACTGAGCAGGTGCTGGGCGGTCTGCGGATCGATCATGAGACCGACGTCGAACTGGGTGCGCTGCACCTTTGTCATCAGGAACTGCTCGAACCGCGGGTCGAGCGTGAGCGCCTTCAGCATGCCGGGCTCGCTTTCAAACTCCGCGACGAAATACACGCCGAGCCTTTTGCGCACCTGCTCGGAGAGGTCGTCGGGATTCTTGGAAAGCGGAGCGAAGTCGGCGATGCACTCCATGATGACCGCGAGGTTTTTGATCGAGAGACCCTCGCGCAGGAGATTCTGGAGCACCCGCTGGATGACGCCGATGTTGACCATGTCCGGGATCAGTTCGCTGACGAGCGTGGGATTCTGCTCCTTGAGATGATCAACCAGCGTCTGCACGTCCTGCCGGGCGAGGATGAGGTGGGAGGCGCGCTTGATCGCCTCGGAAAGGTGCGTGATCAGCACCGAGCCGGGATCGACGACGGTGTATCCGTGAATCTCCGCCGAGCGCCTTTCGTCGTCCGCGATCCACGTCGCATTGATGCCGAAGACCGGCTCGACGGTCGCGACGCCTTTGAGCGGCACGGGGCTGTTGGTGACATTCATCGCCAGCCACCGGCCGGGCATGATGCGGCCCCGCGAGAGTTCTTTGCCACGCAGGAGGAAGCGGTATTCGTTCGAGTCGAGCTCAAGATTGTCGCGGATCGCAATGGGCGGAACGATGACGCCCATCTCGCGGGCAAAGCTCTTGCGCACGCCGGTCACGCGGTCGAGCAGGTCGCCGCCGTTCTTTTTCTCCGCGAGGTGCAGAAGCCCGCTGCCAAGCTCGATGGAGAAGGTGTCCACCTCGATGAGCTTCTTGAACTCGTCCGCCGGCTTCGCATCGGCCTCGGCCTTCCCGCCGGGTTTCGAAAGCGAGGGCTCCGCAGCGAGCGCAGCCACGGCTTTCCGCGACTTTGCGATCGTCCACGCGGTGAAACCGGCGAGCCCGGCAAGAATCATGAACGGCAGGAACGGCAGCCCAGGCGCGATGCCGAAGAGCGCCAGCATCACGCCCGCGATTGCGAGCGCGCGCGGGTAGAGCGTGAGCTGTCTGCTGATGTGCGCGCCGAGGTTTGCGTCCTCGCTCGCTCGCGTCACGAGGATGCCCGCCGCGACGCTCACCACGAGCGCGGGGATCTGCGCGACCAGGCCGTCGCCGATCGAGAGCACGGTGTATTTTTGCAGCGCCTCGACCATCGGCATCCCCTTCTGCACGATGCCGATCACGAAGCCGCCGAGCACGTTGATGAGTGTGATCAGGATGCCCGCGATCGCGTCACCTCGGACGAATTTGCTCGCGCCGTCCATCGCACCGTAAAAGTCGGCCTCCTTCTGCACCTTGGCCCGGCGCTTGGTCGCGGTCGCCTCGTCGATGAGACCCGCATTCATCTCCGCGTCGATGCCCATCTGCTTGCCGGGCATCGCGTCGAGGGTGAAGCGCGCGGCGACCTCCGCGATGCGGCCCGCGCCCTTCGTGATGACCATGAAATTGATGACCACGAGGATGAGGAAGACGACCGCGCCGACGACGTAGTTCCCGCGGATGACGATGTGGCCAAAGGCGTCGATGACCGCACCGGCATTGCCCTCCACGAGGATGAGCCGCGTGGAGGCGACATTCAGCGCGAGCCGGTAGAGCGTGATGGCGAGCAGCAGCGTGGGGAAGCCGGAGAACTCCGACGGGTCCTTCACGTAGATGATGATCAGCAGCATCAGCAGCGAGATGCCGATGCTCGCCGCGAGCAAAAGGTCGAGCATCAGCGCCGGGATCGGCAGGACGAGCAGGACGATCGTTCCGAAGAGGGCGATGACAAAGAAGAGGTCGCCCTTCTTGAGCGCCGTCACGAGCTGCTGGAGCCAGGGGATGCCGTTCATTCCGCGGCTCTCCTCTCCTTCAGGCGGTGGAAGTAGTAGCGGTGCGTCTTGTAAACGAACGCGAGGATGTCAGCGACGGCCTGGTAAAGCTCGATCGGGATCGGTTTCCCGACTTTTCCCACGCGGAAGAGCAGCCGGGCGACGGGCTTGTTCTCCACCATCGGAACGCTGTGCTCCGCCGCGAGCGCCTTGATGCGCATGGCGAAGGCGCGCTCGCCTTTTGCGAGGACCATCGGCGCCTTGTCGCGGCCGCGCTCGTACTTCAGCGCCACGGCGAAGTGCGTCGGGTTCGTGATCACCACGTCCGCCGTCGCCACGGCGCCGAGCATCTGCTTTTGCATGAACCGGCGCGCCATCTGCCGGAGCGCCGCCTTGACCTTCGGATCGCCTTCCGACTGGCGGTGCTCCTCGGTGACCTCGTGCCGCGTCATCATCAGGTCCGAGTGGACCTTGCGCAGTTGGTAGATGTAGTTGATCGCGGCGATGGCCCCGATCGCGAAAATGAAACGCCCGAGCAGCATCGTAGCCGTTTCGAGGATGAAGCCGCCGAGCCGGTGCACCTCCACCGGCGTGTAGAAAATCGGATCGTGCATGATCCCTTTCACGCCACCCCACACGGCCCAGCCGACGACGAGCAGCTTCAGCAGATCGGTCCCGAGCTTGACTGCGCCCTGTGCGGAAAAAATGCGCTGCAGACCCTTCACCGGATCGAGCTTTGAAAACTTGAAGCCGAACGCCTTCGGCGTCAGCTGGAACCTGCTCTGCAAGCCGCCCGCCAGCGTGCTCGCCGCCGCGCACGCCACCGCCATCGGCAGGATGAAGCCCAGCATCGTGCGCGCGGCGATGCCTCCCCACTCGCCGATCGCCTCGGGTTTGATCGCGTACTTTCCCAGATGGGCAAAGATGCCCACGCTGATCCCCGCGATGCGTTCGCAGTATTCGCGCGAGCCAAATGAGAGGACAAAGTACGCCGCCACGAGAATGAAGACCGTCTGGAGGTCGGGCGTGCGCGCAAACTGGCCTTCCTCAGCGGATTCGCGGAGGCGCTTGTCTGTCGGCTCTTCTGTTTTTACCCCTTGGTCGGACACGGTTTTGCTTTACGGAATCAGCCGGAGCATCAGCTCCGGTGACTGCCGAAGCTGACTTAGCACCAGTTGTGCCGTGAGCCCGAGCGTGAGCCCGAGCAGCGTCAGTCCCGCGAAGATCCGCACCGCAAAACTCTCAGAGAAAACGTTCATGCCCGGCGCTGCCTTGCCGAGGATCGCAAAGGTCGTGGTCACGATGAAATTGACCGCCATCACCGGCGCAGCCATCTGCACGGCGACCAGGAAGATATTGCCGGTGTTATGGACCAAAACCTCCCCGACATTGCGCGATCCCATGAGCTGTCCCGGCGGCGCGAGCTCGAAGCTCCTCAGAAACGCCGCGAACATGGCGTGATGCGCGCCCGAGAGGAGAAAGAGAAGCGAGCCAAAGTAGAAGAGCGCGGTGCCGATCGAGGTCGAGTTATTCTGCGAGATCGGATCGATCTGCGCGCTCATCACCAGCCCGATCTCGGTCGAGATGATCTGCCCCGCCATCTCGATGGAATAAAAGACCAGCCGCATCCCGAGCCCCATCATCAGCCCGATCATCAGCTCGTGCGCCGCGGAGAGGACAAGGGTGACGACATCGCCCGGCAGCGGCACCGGCCCGTGCACATTGCCGCTGACGACGTAGGCAAGGAAGGCCGCGAGGGCGACGCGCAGCGGCACCGGGATCATCTTTCCCGAAAAGACCGGCGAGAGGGCGAGCAGCCCTCCGGACCGGATGAACGCCATCATCCAGAGATGAAGCTGTTCGTAAGTCATACCTGCCCGTCAGTGCGCGTGGCGGCCCGCTTCACCGCACCATCTCCGGGATGCGCGAGATGAATGTGACCGTGAACTGCATGAGCTGCCGCAGCATCCACGGCGCCGCGGCGACCAGCACGATCGCGATGGCGATGAGCTTCGGGACGAAGGAAAGCGTCTGCTCCTGGATGCTGGTGACCGACTGAAAAAGGCTCACAAGCAGACCGACGACAACCGACACGAGCAGGATCGGGCTGATGACGAGCAGCGCCGTCGCCACTAGCTGGCGAAGGATCTCGACCGATTGCTCGATGTTCATACGCCGAAGCTTTCCACCAGCGAACGCACGACCAGATGCCAGCCGTCCACGAGCACGAAAAGCAGCAGCTTGAACGGCAGCGAAATCATCACCGGCGGCATCATCATCATGCCCATCGACATCAGCGTGGAGGCGACGAGGAAGTCCACGATCAGGAAAGGGATGAAGACGAGGAACCCCATCTGGAAAGCCGTCCGCAGCTCGCTGACGACGAAAGCCGGCGCGATGACATTGAGCGGCACCTCCTCGATCTTCGTCGGGCCGCGGCCGGAGAGTCCGAGGAAAAAGTCGATCTCGCTCGCGCGCGTCTGCTTCAGCATGAAGGAGCGGAGCGGGGTGGATGCGCGGTCCCACGCCTGCTCGGTGGTGATCGTCTTCGCCATGTAGGGCTGGAGCGCGTCCTCGTTTATCCGCTTCCCGACCGGAGCCATGATGAAGAACGTGAGGAAGAGCGACATGCCGACGAGGATCTGATTCGACGGCGCGCCCTGCACGCCGATGGCGCTGCGCACAAAGCCGAGCACGATCACGATCCGCGTGAAGCTGGTCATCAGCATGAGGATCGACGGCGCGAGCGTGAGCAGCGTCATCATCGCCACGACCTGGATCGCCGTCGCTACATTCCCCTGGTCCGAGCCGCCGAGATTGATGCTCAGCGCTGGCGCGGCCACCGGCACCGGCGCACCCACGGGCGC
>JAYTML010000442.1:0-4965 GCA_043728655.1 Chthoniobacter sp.
ATTAAGCGGGAGTGCGCGTCCGCCATCTCGCGGGGATGCGGCCTGACCAGCAGAACAATCCGGCGCCCGGTCTCCAGTGCGATGGCATCCAGCGCGCCAACCATCAGCGCAGCGACGCTATCCTCCGTGAAACCGGGATGCCCCGGGCGGCCTGTGTCGTCCCCATACGTGGCCGACAGCGGCTGCGAGCCGAAGACGACGAACAACTCGTCCGCGATCACGCCGAATGCGTTGCGGATGGCCGCGCGGGAAGTCGGATCGGCCTGACGTTTCCACGCCGCCAGTTCGTCGAATGCCGGCTGACCCGTCAAAACCAGCCGCTCCGCGGGGATCCCGACACCACGCATTTCCTCGCGAGCCCGCTCATCCATGATCGCGATGCGATCCGGCAGGAACGCAAGCTCACCATCGGCGTCGGCGAAACGGCTCCGGTAATTCGTCCAGAGATCGAGCACCGCCACCGATGGCACCGCCAGCGTGCGCGCGGCCTGCGTGAATTTTTTCTCCAGATCGATCCCGTTCGACGAGGTGGACAGCAGCAGCACCTCGGCACCGCACTCGCGGAGCATCCCCTCGCAATCCTCGACCGTCGCCGCCTCGCTGACGGCCTGCACACCCGCGCCGCGCGCCCGCCAGATTTCCACGGCCTGCCGGTATGCAAACGCGTGGAGCGTCACGCCGGGCGCCTGCAAAGCGGCGAGCACCGGCGCGACGGCCTCGGCTCCGCCGGGATCACCGCCGATGGCCGCGATATGGAGTCCGAGGTTCATGATTTGGAAAACCGGACGGGCACTCCCGTTTGCGCGGATTCTTTCACAGCGATTGCGATTTCCAGCGCCCGAATCGCGTCGTCAATCGAGCAGCGTGGCGTTCCGCCGCCGCTCACGCAGGCGGCGAGATCGCGGACGGCGTGCAGCGTGGTGTCGCGCATGCCGGCATCGTCCGAATCGACGCGCCGGAGCGAGCGGTATCCCGCGTAACGCGGGTCTTCCGCCGTCTCGAACCGCTCGAACGTGTGCCCGAAATCAACGACCCGCACGCGGCCTGCGCTGCCGATGATATCCATTTCAAAAATGCTGAAGCAGTCCGCGTCGCACCCATGCAACTGCGCCGACGCACCGCTCTCCAACTCGAGCACCGCGTCCAGCGTGGGATCATCCGCCGCGTCTCCCGCACGCCGGAAGCCGCGCGCCGAGACGATCTCGCCGGCAAGGAATCTCAGCAGGTCGAACCAGTGGGTGCCGTTGTGCAAAACGCCTTTGGTGTAAATGCCGCCGACCGACTGGATGCGACCGAGCCGTCCCGTCCGGAGATCCTCCCGCAGCGCCTGATGGCTGGCCGCGTAGCGCCGCGAATGGTTCACCGCCACGGTCATTTTCCTTTCGGCGGCGAGCGCGGCCAGTTCCCGCGCTTCCGCGAGATCGAGTGCGAGCGGTTTCTCGATCAAAACTCCGCGCACACCCGGAGCGCCAAGCGCGAGCAGGGCGAGTTCGTAGTGTGTCGCGTCAGGAGTGCAGATGCTCACGATCTCGGGCCGCACCTCGTCGAGGAGTTGCCGCGCATCCCGGTATCGCGCGGCCACCTGCCAGCGCTCACCGCATTCCTGAAGCGCCGCGTCATCGAGGTCGCAGAGCGCCACCAGCTCGGTTTCCGCGCACGTCTTGTATGCCTCGGCGTGGGTGTATACGCCCACGGTGCCAGCGTCGCTGGACAGCCGGCTTGCGATATTCCCGCACCCGATGAGCGCGGCTCGGAGCGGACGGTTCATCTGCCGGGCTTGGGTTTCGACGCTTCGTTGACGGCCGCCAGCGCGGGCTCGCGCGCAAAAAGATCGAGCATCTCCGGCAGGCCGAAATGCGGGTTCCGCGGATAGAGCCGCTCGAAGACCGTCTGGATCAATTCGTAGTCCAGAGGCGTGTCGAGCGTGAGGCGCAGGTCGGGAGCGGATGGCGGCAGGCTTTCCGCAAAATTCAGGAGCCGGAAGCGCTCGGGATGCTCGTAGATGTAGATCGAAACGTGTTCGCGGTCGCGCGGATCGCTGGTCAGCCCGGCCACCTGTTCGAGAACGGCGGTCGGGAAAACCTGAATGTCCATTCCGATGGGATGCGTGCGCAGCATCCGGTTCGAGCAGTAGTCCGCATCGCCGGCGAGGTAGGTCTCGATCACGCGATCGAGCAGGCCGGGATCGAGCAGCGGGCAGTCGCCCGTCAGCTCGACGATCAAATCCGCCTGCGCCGACTGCGCGGCACCGAGGACGCGGCCCAGCACATCGTCTTCGCTGCCGCGGAAAACACTCACGCCGATCTGCTGCGCCAGCGCTTCGATGGGGTCGCAGCTCGCATCGTCTGTCGTCGCGATCACGATTTCGTCGATCCGCTCCGAGCGCCGGATGCGCTCGACCATCAGCTCAAGCAGCGGCCGCCCCAGCACCGGCTTCAAGACCTTTCCCGGCAGCCGCGTGGAGCGCATCCGCGCCTCGATGGTGGCGACAATCTTCATCGTGCTTTGTCCGCTGCGCCGATGGCGTCTGCGTTTTCGATCACTTTGGCGATGGCGTCCGCGAAGTCATCGAGATCGGTCGTCGTGAGCGGCTCGCGCACCAGCGGGCAGAGCAGCAGCTCGGACGCGTGCATCCTTTCGGCGACAGGACAAATCCCGCGCGCGTAGCTCGGCGCCTCGCCAGTGCTCGCATTGAATGGGAACCCGCGGCGACCCAGCGCGACGCGACGCTGATAGATCGGATTGAGATACAGCGGACGGACATAGCCCTGCGTGAGCGGGATGTCCTCGAAGGACTTCGGCGGCGGCAGCTCCGCGAGCACCGCGCGGGTGAAAAGATCGCGGGACAGGCCTGTCGCCGTCCCGTCATACCGGATCGGGAAAAAGTAATACGCGTGCGTGCAGTCGGCCGGGACCGTTTGCAATGTCAGCCCCGGCATTCCGGCCAGCCGCGATGCGAGATGTGCAGCGAGGAGCTGACGGGTCGCGAGGTGGCCGTCGAGCCGCTTGAGCTGCTCGATGCCGATCGCGGCCTGGATTTCCGTGAGGCGGTAGTTCGATCCGATCACGTTCGCGAGCCGCTCATCGTCAAAGCCGTCGGTGAAATTCTCGCCGTGATTGCGGATGAGCCTGCAGCGCTCGGCGAGCGCGTCGTCATTGGTCACGATCATGCCGCCTTCCCCGGTGTGGATGTGCTTGTGGTAGTTCAGGCTGAATCCGCCGATGTCCACCAGCGCGCCGACCGGGCGGCCTTTGTAGCGGACGCCGGGAGCCTGCGCGGCGTCCTCGATCACGCGGATGCCGTGCTGCCGCGCGATCTTTTCGATCGCGTCCATCTCCGCCGGATGCCCGAGCAGGTGGACGACGACGATCGCCTTGGTCCGCGGCGTGACGCACGCCTCCACGGAGGCCGGGTCGAGGCAGAAGGTCTGCGGATCGATGTCCGCGAAGACCGGGACACCGCCATAAAACAGCGCGCACGTCGCCGACGCGGACATCGTATATGGCGAGCAGATGACCTCATCGCCCGGCTCGATCCCGATCGCGCCGATGGCCGTGACCAGGCCGGTCGTCCATGAGTTCACGCTGATGGCGTGCGCGTAGCCGAATTTATCCGCCAGGTCGCTCTCGAACCGCTGCACTTTTTCGCCGCCTGCGGCAAAACGCCCTGGGCCGCCGATGAAGGCGGAGAGCACGTCCGAATCGAGCACCTCGATGACGGCCGCCTTCTCCTCTTCGCCCATGGTTTTTCGGGGCTGAAAGGGCCGCGTGCGCACTGGAGCGCCGCCGAGAATTGCCGGTTGGTTTTTCATTTCAGTTGATCCTTTGGAAGCCCGCCGTGGCCGGTTGGCCGGCGAGAACGTCGGAGAGTTTTTTCTGGGCGTGGGCCTCCGCCAGCCGGGCAAAGGCCGCGTCGGTCGCCGCCAAATACTGCTCCACATGCTCCGTCGTGTGCGCGTGCATGGCGTAGAAAAGATTCGAGGCCAGGATCCCCTCCTCCAGCATGAGCTGGATGTAGTACGCCTTCAGCGCCGCGGCCTGCGGGTCGTCGAAACGGAAATGCCCGAGCTGCGGCATCCCGCCGACGTGAATCGGCAGCCCGTGCTTTTCCGCCAGCCGCTCCCAGCCCGCCTGCACCTGCTCGCCGATCCTTTGCAGGTGCGGCGCCACGTCGCAGCGGCGGTGCTTCTCGATCGTCGCGAGCGCCGCCGTCGGGCCGATGCGCTCCGTCCAGTACGTGCTGCTGATGAAGGTCGCCTGCGCCGCGCTCATCACCGCACCTTTGCCGATGACCGCCGCGATCGGGTAGCCGTTGCCGAGCGCCTTGGAAAAGACCGCGATGTCCGGCTCGTAGCCGAGGCGCAGATGCGCGCCACCCGTGACCATGCGGAAGCCAGCGGAGATTTCGTCGAGGATCAGCACCGCTCCGCTGCGGTCGGCCAGCGCGCGAACGCCGCGGACGAAATCCTCGTGCGGCGCAAAGTTTCGCATCGGCTCGAGGACGATCGCGGCGAGCCGCGAGCCGTGGTGATCGACGATGGCCTGGAGCTCATCGAGCCGGTTGAAAGTGAATGGCAGCGCGGTGCCCGCGAGCGCGCGCGGGACGCCATTCGGCGAAAGGCCGGGGATCAGATGCTCGCCGAGCGCATTCTCGGTGCCGAGGTTCGCCGCGAGATACCAGTCGTGCCAGCCGTGGTAGCCGCAGAATGCGACGACATCGCGACCAGTGGCGGCGCGGGCGATGCGCACGGCCACGGCCATCGACTCGCCGCCCGTCCGCGCGAAACGCGCCATGTCCGCCCACGGATGCAGCTCGCAGAGCACGTCCGCGAGTTCCACTTCCTCAGGGCAGTTGAGCGAGGAACTGGTGCCGTTTCGCACGGCTTCCACGACCTTCGCATCCACGTCGGGGTCGGCGTAGCCGAGGACATTCGCGCCGATCCCGGCGATGCTCATGTCGAGGTA
>JAYTML010000443.1:0-11378 GCA_043728655.1 Chthoniobacter sp.
TCGCGGCGCACGAAAAACAACCCGGTGCTCATCGGCGAACCCGGTGTCGGCAAGACCGCCATCGTCGAGGGGCTCGCCCGCCGCATCGTCAGTGGCGACGTGCCGGAGTCCTTGAAAAACAAGAAGGTGATCGCCATGGACATCGGCTCGATGATCGCCGGCGCGAAGTTCCGCGGCGAATTCGAGGACCGGCTCAAGGCTTTCCTCAAAGAGGTCACCGACTCGCAGGGCGAGATCATCCTTTTCATCGACGAGCTGCACACCATCGTCGGTGCCGGCGCGAGCGAGGGCGCGGTCGATGCGAGCAATATGCTCAAGCCGCAGCTCGCGCGCGGCGAACTGCGCACCATCGGCGCGACCACGCTCGATGAGTATCGCAAGTACATCGAAAAGGACGCGGCTTTGGAGCGCCGCTTCCAGCCGGTGCAGGTCGATGAGCCGAGCGTCGAGGACACCGTGGCCATCCTCCGCGGGCTGAAGGAACGCTATGAGGTCCACCACGGCGTGCGCATCCAGGACAGCGCGCTCGTCGCCGCGGCCACGCTTTCGCACCGCTACATCAGCGACCGCTTTCTGCCCGACAAAGCGGTCGATCTCATGGACGAAGCCTCCAGCCGGCTGAAGATCGAGATCGAGTCCATGCCCACCGAGATCGACGAGCTCGAACGCGAGATCATGCAGCGCGAGATGGAGCGGCAGGCTTTGAAAAAGGAGAAGGACGCCGCGAGCAAGGAGCGTCTCGGAAAACTCGAACGCGACCTCGCCGACTCCCGCGCCAAGAGCAGCCAGCTCAAGACCCAGTGGCAGAACGAGAAGAAGGTCATCGACGAGCAGCGCAAGCTCCACGGGCAGGTCGAGCAATTGAAAATCGACCTCGAGCGCGCGCAGCGCACCGGCGACCTCACCGAGGCCAGCGAGATCCAGTACGGCCACATCCCCGCCGCCCAGCGCGAGCTCGAGCTCCACAACGCCAAGCTCGCCGAGATGCAGCGCAACGGCACGCCGATGCTCAAGGAGGAAGTCACCGAGGAGGACATCGCCAAAGTCGTCTCCGCCTGGACCGGCATCCCCGTCACCAACCTCCGCGAAGGAGAGCGCGACAAACTCCTCCGCATGGAAGACCGCCTCGCCGCCCGCGTCATCGGCCAAAAGCAGGCCGTCACCGCCGTCTCGAACGCCGTCCGCCGCGCCCGCGCCGGCTTGCAGGACGAGAACCGCCCCATCGGCTCATTCATCTTCCTCGGCCCCACCGGCGTCGGCAAAACCGAGCTGTCCCGCGCGCTCGCCGAGTTTCTCTTCGACGACGAAGGCGCGATGATCCGCATCGACATGAGCGAGTACATGGAAAAGCACAGCGTCGCGCGGCTCATCGGCGCGCCCCCCGGCTACGTCGGCTTTGAGGAGGGCGGCCAGCTCAGCGAGGCCGTGCGCCGCAAGCCGTACTCGGTCATCCTTTTCGACGAGATCGAAAAGGCCCACCACGACGTGTTCAACGTCCTCCTCCAGGTCCTCGACGACGGCCGCATCACCGACGGCCAGGGCCGCACCGTCGATTTCAAAAACACCGTCATCATCATGACGAGTAATATCGGATCGCAGCACATCCTCGAAGCCACCGACAACGCCGAGCAACGCGAGGCCCGCGTCCTCGACGCCCTTCGCGGGCACTTCCGTCCCGAGTTTCTCAACCGCGTGGACGAGACGATCATCTTCGACCGCCTGACCGACACCGACCTCACGCAAATCGTCGAGATCCAGCTCGCCCGCCTCACGAAGCGGCTCGCCGCACAGAAAATCACCCTCACGCTCTCCGACGCCGCCAAGCTCCACCTCGCCCACGAGGGATACGACCCCATCTACGGCGCGCGACCGCTCAAGCGCGCCATTCAGCGCAGCGTCCTCGACCCGCTCTCTCTGGAAATCCTCGCCGGCCGCTTCCGTGAAGGCGACAGCATCACCGCCGATGCAGTGGATGGGAAAATCGTTTTCGTGAAATGACGTAGGCGGCTCTTCCCAGAGCCGCATTTCGCGGAAAGCGGGACTGGGAAGTCCCGCCTACCTTTCAGCGAAGGCGGCACCGTCACCGCGGATGCCGTGGCGCCAATAGATGCCCCGTCCCTTTGCCCCCCCTCCTTTATCCATTCATGAATTACCGCACTTTGACTGCGTCCGCGCTGCCTTTTTTGCCTGAAGCCGCGCTGCCTTTCTTGGGGGGCGGTTCGCTCGTCTTGCACTTCCAGCAGACAATGTCTTTGCCGAAAGTGTCCGGACAGTCAACTTGGACGCAGTCGCTCGTTGCGTGTTGCATCCGCTGGCCAGCTCTGAAGCGAGCGATCTCTTTTCCGTTCTGATCCAGCTTCACATAGGTCTTGCCTGCGGGCACTACCAACTCCATGGGCTGGAGTGCGGGCTTTTTAGGCTCGGCCGACACCAGACAAAGGGCGGGCACGGCGACGAAAGCGAGCGTGAGCATGAGTGTTTTCATAGGTTCCTCCTGGTTGAATGTTTTGAATCCCCGCGTTCCACTGGGTTTGAATACATCAAAGGCGGATAAAGGGACAGGTCTATTATCGCTGAAGCGCGCCATCCAGCGCAGCGTCCTCGACTCGCTCCCGCTGGAAATTCTCGCGGGGCGCTTCCGCGGAGGCGACATCATTCCTGCCGACGCGGTGGAGGGGAAGATTGTGTTCGTGAAGTAGGGGGACGCGCGCAGCCGAATACCCGTTGCGCGGTGACCGGCGCCGGCCTGCGCATTCGCCGGGATTTTTTCCGGCAAAGCCGCACGAAACGCCAACGTAGAATTTTCTCCCCGTGAACGGTGCGCACGCTACGGTCGCGGCATGAGCGATTCGACTTCCCGGGGAGTGTTCAACGAATTGCTGTCAGCGGAACTCAAGACGCTGAAGCAGACCGCACAGGAGCTATCGCTTCCGGCGGGCCATGTGGTTTTCCGCCAAGGCGATCCGGGCGACGGGATTTACCTCGTCGAGAAAGGGACTCTGGAAATCTCGGCGGTCGTGGCTGGTGGCGAAGCGCGCGTCCTTACGACTCTCGGGCCGGGCAGCTTCTTCGGAGAAATGGCGCTGATGGACAATCAGCCGCGCTCGGCCACGGCGACTGTCGCCACGGACTGCACGCTGTCCTTTATCCCGACCGACGCCATGTGGCGTGTGCTCGAACAGTCGCCCAAGGTGCTCATTTCCCTGATGCGCGAGTTTTCCAGCCGGATGCGGGAGTTTGACCGGCGCTATCTGCACGAAGTTTTCCAAGCGGACCGGCTCGCGCTGATTGGCCGCTTCGTCCAGTCGATCGTCCATGACTTTAAGAATCCGCTGAACATCATCGGCCTCGCCGGCGACCTGGCGGGCGCGGATAATGCCCGGCCGGAAGACCGCCGCGAGGCCGGGGAACTGATTCGAAAGCATGTCAGCCGCCTCTCGAACATGATCAACGAAGTGCTGGAGTACACCCGGGGCTCGTCGGGCCACACGCCGCTGGTCCCCGGCAGCTACCGCGAGTTCGTGCGGCAGACGCTCGCCGACATACAGCCGGAGGCGGCGCAACGCGGCGTGGCTATCGAGTGTGAAAACGAACCGCCTGAGCAGCCGCTGCCGATGGATAAAGCCCGGCTCACGCATGTCTTTCACAATCTCGTCAACAACGCCCTCGACTTCACGCCGGCGGGCGGAAAAATCATCTTCCGCTTTCTCGACGGCGGGAGGGAGGTGGTGACGGAAATCGAAGACACCGGCCCCGGCTTTGCGCCCGAGATAGCGACCCGGCTTTTCGAGCCATTCGCGACTCACGGCAAAGCGCACGGCACCGGCCTCGGCCTCTCGATCTGCAAGAGGATCATCGAAGACCACAAAGGGCGCATCCGCGCCCGCAGCGAGCCGGATCGCGGCGCGATCTTCTCCTTTACCCTCCCGCGGGCTCCCGCCGCGTAGGGATGGCGATGCAGCCGGGGAAGGACGGTGATTTTCCCTGGTCACAGAAAGCAAAAACGCGACCCGTTGCGGGGTCGCGTTTCTGTGGACCAAACTCGGGCGAGCTTGGGGGAGGCGGGAGCGAGATTACTTGATCTCGACCTTGGCGCCGGCCGCTTCGATCTTCTTCTTGATCTCTTCGGCTTCTTCCTTGGTGATGCCTTCCTTGAGGGTCTTCGGAGCGCCTTCGACGAGCGCCTTGGCTTCGGCGAGGCCGAGGCCCGCGACGCACGCGCGCACTTCCTTAATGACGGCGATCTTGTTGCCGCCGGTCTCCTTGAGGATGACGTCAAACGCCGTCTTTTCCTCGACTGGAGCCGCCGCTGCGCCGCCGCCGGCTGCTGCCACTGCGACCGGAGCCGCAGCGCTGACGCCCCATTTGGTTTCAAGCTGCTTCACGAGGTCCGCGACTTCGAGGACGGTGAGGCCGCTGAGCTGTTCCACTAATGTGCTGGTATCTGCCATATGCTGGTTATTTCTCGGTTTCGTCGCCACCCGAAGCTTCAGGCGATTTCAAACCGGCAGCCGCCGGCCCGACGAGGAACCATTTGTTTGTTGTTGAGGTTGCGGGCACCAATTGCGGCGCCCGCGCTTCCCCGGCCAAAAACCGGGGAAAATTGATTACGCCGCGGGCGGTGCCTCGGCGGATTCCGCTGCGGCTGCGGGTTCCGCTGCGGGTTCCGGGGCAGCAGGCGCAGGCGCGGAGGCCGCATCCTTGTCTGCCTTGGCCTGAAGCAGGCGGGCGAGGGAGGAGGCCGGCTCGTTGAGCACGCGAACCAGCTGGCTGGCCGGAGCATTGAGTGTAGCGAGGAGGGTCGCCAGCAGGACGTCGCGGGAGGGCAGGTCGGCGATGGCTTTGATCTGCTCGGTCGAGACGACAAGCCGGTCGATGACGCCCGTCTTCATTTCGGGCTTCTTGAATTCAGCCGTGAAGTTCTTGAGCACCTTAGCTGCGGCGGCGACGTCCTTGTCACCGATGACGATGGCCGTCTGGCCTTTCAGACCGTCGAGTTCCGGCAGGCCGGCGCTCTTTGCGGCACGGCGCAGGAAGGTGTTTTTAACGACGTGGCAGCGGGCGCCAACATTCCAAAGCCGCGTGCGCAGCTCGGCAAATTGGGAAACTTTCAAGCCGGTGTAATCGGCGACGAACAGGAACGGCGAGGCGTTCAGCTTCGTCTGCAGATCTTCAACGATGGACTCTTTCGCGGGATGCATGGTGTCGGGTCTCCGGTTAGTTCTTGATGAAGGACGACGCATCGACTTTCAGGCCGGGCGTCATGGTCGCGCTGAGGGTCACGTTTTCGACGAAGACTCCCTTGGCGGTGGCGGGGCGCGCTTTGACGACGGCCTCAATTACGGCGGTGCCATTCTCGACGAGCGCCTGCGCATCGAATGAAATCTTGCCGACGGGGACGGCGCAGTTGCCGTTCTTGTCGAGCTTGAATTCGACGCGGCCGGCTTTGACCTCCTTCACGGCTTTCGCCGTGTCTTCGGTCACTGTGCCGGTCTTCGGGTTAGGCATCAGGCCGCGTGGGCCGAGCACCTTGCCGAGTTTGCGGACTTCCGCCATGGCTCCCGGCGTGGCGATCGCCACATCGAAATCCTGGAACCCGCCGACACATTTCTCGATCATGTCCTTGTATCCGACAAACTCGGCGCCCGCTTCCCGTGCGGCATTCGCAGCCTGACCTTCGGCGAAGACGAGCACGCGGACGTTTTTTCCGGAACCGTTCGGGAGCGGACATGTGCCGCGAACCATCTGGTCGGACTGTTTCGGATCGACTCCGAGGCGGAAGGAGAGAGTGACCGTCTGGTCAAACTTTGGGGCCGGAAGCGTCTTGAGGACAGTGACTGCTTCAGGGAGCGGGTAGCTCTTGTTGGCGTCCACCTTTTCGGCGGCCGCACGGTAGCGTTTGCTGCGTTTGGTTTGCATGATCTTTTGCAGTGGTGGCGAGCCTCGGAGGCTCTCCTGCGGTTTGGGTTTGAAGGTTTCACCCGCCGGAAAGCGGGACGCGGAAACTATCGGATCATGTAGGGCTGTCAAAAGATTTCGCGGAGATTTTTCCACTGCTCCGTCCACCGTCTGCTAGACACCCCGGCTCCATCAGTTGAGTGTCGGCACACCAACTCCCAAGCACTCCCGTTCATCGCCCGAATGAAATCCCTCCCACTTTGTCTCACCCTCCTCGCCGCGTTCGCACTCAGCGGTCTCGCTGCGTGCCGGAAGGATTCACACGAACTCTCGCGAGGATCGCCGACACAGGGCGAAAAGGGGGGCAAAAAAGGAGGCGGAAAGAAGACGAAAAAGGACGGCACGAAGAAGGAGAAGAAACCGAAGGACATCACGTCTTCCCCTGCCCGGCGGCACCCAATCCCTGACCCGTAGGAACCGGACGCAAAAAGGGCCGGCAGCAGATCGCCACCGGCCCTTTTTGGAAAACAGTCCCGCTCGCGGCGGCTACTGCGCCTCTACGTCCACGCCCATCTGGCGCGCGGTGCCGGCGATGATGCGATAGGCGGCCGCTTCGTCCCGGGCGTTTAGGTCCTTCATCTTGATCTTCACGATGTCCAGCACCTGCTTTTTGGTAAGTTTCGCGACCTTGACCTTGTTCGGCTCTTTGGAACCGGCGGCGATGTTTGCAGCCTTCTTGATCAGGATCGAGGAGGGCGGGGACTTGGTGATGAATGTGAACGACTTGTCCTTGTAGACGGTGATCACGACAGGAAGGATGTCTCCCGCCTGCTTCTGCGTGGCAGCGTTGAACTCCTTGCAGAAGGCCATGATGTTCACACCCTGCTGGCCGAGCGCTGGGCCCACGGGAGGAGCCGGGTTTGCCGCTCCGGCGGGGATTTGCAGTTTGATTTGTCCGACGATTTCTTTAGCCATCTGTCTTGTGAATTGGAGGTGTAGTTAGGTAGTTGAAAGGGTTCCTGGTCAGCTGCGCTCGACTTGCCAGTATTCGAGATCGACCAGTGTATTCCGACCGAAAATGGAGACCGAGACGCGCAGCTTGCCGCGATCCGGGTCGATCTCCTCGACGACTCCAGCTTGGTTCTGGAACGGGCCGTCCGCGACCTTGACCGTCTCGCCGACGCTGAAGGAAATCTTGGGCTTGGCCTTTTCCTCTCCACCGCGGATCTGTGCGAGCATGCCCTCGACTTCAGCCTTCGCCATTGCGATCGGACGATCCTTGTTTCCCGCAAATCCGATGACGCCGGTGGTGTCCTTGATGAAATACCATGTCTTGTCCACTAACTGCCGGCTGTCATCGAGCAGGTACATGTTTACGAAAATATAGCCGGGATACAGCTTCCGGATGGTTTCGCTCTTCTTGCCGTTCTTGATCGATGAGACCCGCTCGGTCGGGAGCAGAATCTCATAGACGAAGTCCCCCATCTCCTCGGTCTTCACCCGCTTCACCAGGTTGTCATGCACCTTGTTCTCCTGTCCGGAAAGGAGATGAACGGCATACCACTGCTCGCGTTTTTGTTCGTCGGTCATGGAGGTAGGCTATTTGGCGGGCGTGCCGAAGAGAAAGCCCATGAGCATATTGAAAATGAAGTCCCAACCGGCCACGTAGCCGCTCAGGAGGAGCATGGCGATCACCACGATGACCGTGGAGTCGGTCAGTTCCTTGTATTTCTTCATCCCTTTCTCCTTCGGGTCCCAAGGCCATGAGGCCTTCATGAGTTCGACTTTGACTTCGCTGAAGAAATTCTTACTGGGGACAATCATGCGCGCGGCAGGGAGGCGGGTTGGAAAAAATGTGGAAGCACGTCAGGAGGGACTTGAACCCCCAACAAGCGGTTTTGGAGACCGCTGCTCTACCAATTGAGCTACTGACGTATTTCGCTTTCTGCCGAAAACGCGGAGCGGACTCAACATCCGCTCCGCGCGAGATTCGGCAAGGTTTGTTTGGGATATTACTTGGCTACGATTTCGGCGATACGGCCAGCGCCGACGGTCTTGCCGCCCTCGCGGATGGCGAAGCGCATGGTTTTTTCCATCGCAACCGGGGTAATGAGTTCGACTTCGACCGAGACGTTGTCGCCAGGCATGACCATCTCCACACCGTCCGGGAGCTTGACCGAACCGGTCACGTCCGTGGTGCGGAAATAGAACTGAGGGCGGTAGTTCGTGAAGAACGGAGTGTGGCGGCCGCCTTCTTCCTTCGAGAGGACGTAGATCTCCGCTTTGAACTTCGTGTGCGGCTTGATGCTGCCCGGCTTGGCGATCACCATGCCGCGCTCGACGTCGTCCTTCTTGGTGCCGCGGAGCAGCAGACCAACGTTGTCGCCAGCGCGCGCCTCGTCCAGCAGCTTGCGGAACATTTCGATGTCCGTGACGGTCGTCTTCGCCGTGTCCCGGATACCGACGAGTTCGACTTCCTCCATCTTCTTCAGGATGCCGCGCTCGACGCGTCCGGTGGCGACAGTGCCGCGACCTTCGATATTGAACACGTCTTCCACGGGCATAAGGAAGGGCTGATCGACCGGGCGCTCCGGCACCGGGATGTATTCGTCCACCGCGTCCATGAGCTCCTGGATGCACTTGGCGTCGGGGTGGTTCGGATCGCCGGCCGCGAGCGCCTTCGTGGCGCTACCTTTGACGATTGGGATCTTGTCACCCGGAAAGTCGTACTGGGTCAGAAGATCACGCACTTCCATGTCCACGAGATCGAGCAACTCAGGGTCGTCGACCATGTCGCACTTGTTCAAAAAGACGACGATCGAAGGCACGCCGACCTGGCGGGCGAGGAGGATGTGCTCACGGGTCTGCGGCATCGGGCCGTCCGCGGCAGAAACCACAAGGATCGCCCCGTCCATCTGCGCGGCGCCAGTGATCATGTTCTTCACGTAGTCGGCGTGCCCGGGGCAATCGACGTGCGCATAGTGGCGCTTCTCGGTCTGGTACTCAACGTGGGCGGTGTTGATCGTGATGCCGCGCTCCTTCTCTTCGGGAGCCGCGTCAATGTCCGCGTAACCCTTGGCCTCCGCGAAACCCTTCTTCGAGAGGATGGTGGTGATTGCGGCGGTAAGAGTGGTCTTGCCGTGATCGACGTGGCCGATCGTGCCGACGTTCACGTGGGGTTTGGTGCGTTCGAATTGAGCCTTGGCCATAAGAGCGGAGGTGGTTGGTGGGTCTGGTTGTTGTTTTGGTTGCTGAAAAATACGGCGAGGCAGAGCCTGCGACCGGGATCGAACCGGTGACCTCATCCTTACCAAGGATGTGCTCTACCAACTGAGCTACGCAGGCATTGCATCCTGCACGGTGAAGCGCGGGACTTAAAAACGCCGACGCTCATCGGTTCAGAGGGCGAAAAAGCCCGACTTGCACCGGGGGATTTCCCCTCGTGTTCGTCAGGCTGTCTCTCCAATCGTTCCCGGAAAGCGAGCGGGCAAAGTAGCAAGCGCGTTTTTTGTGTCAAAAGGAATTTGCGCCAATTTTCCGTGACAGGAGAGTCATGCGGGAAGCAGCTCGGAGACACGGCCCGAACGTTTGATTTCAGGCTCTGCCATTCCGCAATTTCCCGCGGGAAACGCTCACAGCGAACCGCTTCCGCGCGCGTCAAGGAATTCGTTTGCCAAAGCGGAGGCTCTGCATAGTCTCTCGCTCCCCGTTTTCCGGAGCCCACGGCCCCAGGGATTCCGCGGACGACTTTCCACCACATGCATCTCTCTTCATTCCTCATTTTCGCCCAAGCCGCCACTCCGCCTCCGAGCAGTCCGCTGAACTCGATGGCCATTCCCATGATCGCCATGGGCGTGATCTTTTACTTCCTCATCATCCGCCCGCAGGGCAAACGCCAGAAAGAGCTGAAGAACCTCGTTTCATCGCTCAAGACCGGTGACAAAGTCGTCACCAACAGCGGCATCCACGGCGTCATCGCCAATGTCAAAGAGGGCGCGACCCTGATGCTCAAGGTCGCCGACAACGTGAAGATCGAGATCAGCAAGGACGCGATCGCCAGTGTGCAGAAGGATGCGAGCGCGTCCGGCAGCTAGCCGCCTCCACCCGTGGACATGGCTGGCGCAAACGTGCATGGGCGGGATGAGCCGAGGGCTGCCGCCTCTCCCTTCGCCCCATGACGTGAGTCCCCCGGCCATTTTCTGACAATCTTCCTCCCAGCGCCCCGACCTTTCGCCACACCAGTCCACCCACCACCCTATCATGGATCCCACGATCACCTTTCTTTACGGCCTGCTCCTGCTCGTGCTTTTCGGCTGGTACTTTCTGACCGATGGCGAGCGGACAAAGCGCCTGCTGGGCACGGCGCTGACCGTCCTCCTTGCCGCGCTCTGCATTTACGTGACCTATCCGCCATTCGACCAGAAAGACGCGGACGGGATTCGCTTCGGCCCGCCCGGGAAAATCCGCCTGGGCATCGACCTTCAGGGCGGCACGACTTTCCTCATCAAGCTCAACCCGCCGGTTGACCCCACAACCGGAGTCGCCAAGGAAATCACCAAGGACATGGTGGATCAGGCCATGGAGGCGATCCGCAAACGCGTGGACGGCATGGGCGTCAGCGAGCCCGTCATCACCCCGCAGGGCACCGACCGCATCATGGTGCAGATCCCCGGCATCGACGTGAGCAAGATCGAGGACGCGCGCAACCAGCTCAAGCAGGTCGCAAAGCTCGACTTCCACCTTGTCCACCCGGAAAGCTCATCGCTCATCGCGCAGATCGAGGCGGGGACCGCCGTGCCACCCGTAGGCTACGACATCGTCCCCTACGAGATGACGCGTGGCGACAAGACCACCAGCAGCAAGCTCCTGATGAGGCGCAAGAGCGACCTCAGCGGCGAGCACGTGACACGGGCCGGCGCTTTTTACGATGCGCGCGGATGGGGCGTCCACCTGAACTTCGACAGCGTCGGCGGGCAGCTTTTCGGGGAACTGACCAAGCAGGTTTTCGAAGAGCGCTCGCAGATGGCGATCGTCCTCGACGGCCATATCCAGTCCGCGCCGGGAGTGGAAAAGGGCGCGATCTGGGGCGGCAGCGCCGAGATCAGCGGTGGCAACATGGCGGAAAAGGAAGCCCGCGGTCTCGCGAGTGCGCTCCAGAATCCGCTCCAGACACCCGTCGTCATCGAGAGCGAGCGCAGCGCCTCATCCACTCTCGGGTCCGACGCCATCAAGAGCGGCGTTGCCGCCGGCATCGGCGGCCTCGTCCTCACGCTCGTCTTCGTCGTCATCTATTACCGCTTCGCCGGCCTCGTCTCAGTCGTCGGCCTCGCCGTCAATATCGTCGTCCTCTTCGGCGCGATGGCCATGTTCGGCTTCGTCCTCACCCTCCCCGGCATCGCCGGCGTCATCCTCACCATCGGCCTCGCCGTCGATGCCAACGTCCTCATCTACGAGCGCCTCCGCGAGGAAATGGCCGCCGG
>JAYTML010000444.1:0-13967 GCA_043728655.1 Chthoniobacter sp.
CGGGTTCGCCACCGTGATGTTATTCGCCAGTTGCAAAGCGGCGCCGGTCGCAGCCACGCCGGGCGAGACGCTGACAATCGCCGTGGCTGTAGTGCCAAGGGCGGTGCCGTTGGTGATCCGTACGATGCCCCCATTGATCGTGCTCGGGCCGGTGTTGGCATTGGCTGCATTCAGGATCAGGATTCCGCTGTCCGCCTTCGTCCATCCGGCACCCGCCGCGCCGCCAAAGGCGGTATTCATGGTCAGGGTCTGGCCGCCCGCTACCTCGAGGAAGCTGTTCGCGGCGCTATTGATCTGGATGGTCCGGCTCGTGGCGATGCCGCCGGTTCCCACTGCGCGGAGGGTGGCGCCAGCGCCATTGAGGATGACTTGATTCGCGCCGGCCCCCAGCGATCCATCGCCAGTCACCGCCAAGGCACCGGCTGTCACGGTAATGTCGCCGGTGAAGGTGTTGCCTGTATTGCTGAGGAGCAGGGTGCCAGCCCCGGCCTTCGTCGTCGCGAAACTGCCCGTGCTGCTCACCAGGCCGCTCAGCGTCAGTCCGGGAACGACATTCGAAGCGGTGACTGTGGTGGGACTAAAGGTGGCCGCTCCCGTGATCGACGCTGCTCCCGTGAAGTCCACGCCGTAGCCGTTGTTATTGTTAATCACGAGTGTCTGCGCCCCGATGCTCAGGGCGCCCAACCGTGCCGTCTTATTCTGCGCCTGGATGAAATTCGGTGCGAACGTGGTTGCCAGCCTGCCCGCAGTGATCGTCGCCGTGCCGGAACCGGAGATAGTGTAACCGTCGCCAAAGGCGGCATTTTGCGAACCGGTATTCTGCGAAGCGATCGGCGAACTCCCCGGAGTGCCGGAGCCGTCGGCGTCGAAAAGATAGCTGGCAAAGCCGCCACCCGCGAGGTTCACGGTCGCAGCACCCGCCCCCGCCACGTTTCTGACAAGGGCGGCGGCCGAGGCCACGTTGATCGTTCCCGAGTAACCGGCGAGATTTCCGTTAATCGTCACGGTTCCCAGCTGGGAGGTGACAAAGCTGCCCAGTCGCGTGGAGACGATGTTCAGCGGCCCGCTGCCAGTGATCGGTCCGGAGATCAGAAGGTTCGCACCCGGATCGGTGGCCGGCTGTCCGCCAGCGATGGCATCGAGGGTGACCCCGGAAGCTCCGACGGCCAAAGTTCCGGTCAGTGTGGTGGTGGCGGCATTCGCGATGTTCTGAATGGTCGCTCCGCCCGCGGTTACCGTGATGTTGTTGGAATACGTGCTCCCCCCGCCGGTGAAGGTTGCGCCTTTGGTGTCGAGGATCAGGCTCGCACCTGCGCCGCCCAAGGTGATCCCCGCCGAGCCGATCGGATTGAATGCCCCGCCAGCGGTGCTGCCAACCAGCACGAGACTTCCGCCCTGGATGTTCAGATTCGTGCTGGCGCCCAAAGTATTTGCCACGGCAGTCTGATCGAAAATCAGACGACCCGCACCCAGCTTGGTGATGGTCATCGCATTGCCGGAGTCCGTCGCCACCCCGTCGAAGGCGATGTTCGGGACCGTATCAATCGTCACCGTGCCCGCGCCCGTGCCGAGAGTGGCCGTTCCGCCGACACGCAGCGTCTTGCCCGCGAGCCCCGTCACCGTGAGGGTCGTGCCCGTCGTCTGCGCGAGGTCGCCGATCTGCACCTGGGTGAACTCGGCACCATTGAGGTTGATCGCGGAACTCGCCGTGACGCTGACGTTATTCCCCATCACCACCGCATTGCTGGCGGCCGCCACCGTATTCGATTCCGCCTGGTAGAGCACCGCGCCGGGGACAGCGCCATAGACCGCCTGATCCAAGCCGCTGTAGCGCAGGATTTCCCCCGCGCCGCCGATGCCCTGCATGAAGTCCACCCGAACATCGTGCAGACCCGCCGAGAGCGTCACGGTGTTCTGGCTATCTGTGACACCTTTAGGACCGTCGTTATTGATGATGAGGACGCCGTCGATAAAGAGCCGGCTGCCGTCGTCGGAAGCCGTGCCAAAGTTATACACTCCGCCCAAGGTGATGCGGATTTTCCCAAGCCATTGGGCGGCGAACCGGTCGCTCAGCGGCGTAATCCCATTATAATCCAGGTTGGGGTCGATCCGGGTGCTGGCCGCGGTATTCGTATAATCGAAACGGCTGGAATCCCCGAGAGTCACCGTATTCACATACGAAAACACCCGCCCGGAAATACCCGCGACCTGCGAAGCGACGGGCGTCAGTTCAAGCGTGCCGCCCGAGAGCGTCACATTCCCCGAACCCAGCGCATTGGTCCCGGTCGCCACATTCGCGGAGAGCGTGCCGGCGCTGACCGTGGTCGTGCCGGTGCGCAGGCTGTCCGCGGTCAGCGTGAGCTTCCCGTTGCCGATCTTAGTCAGGGCATTCGCATTCGCCGTGAGGCCGGTGG
Source organism: Chthoniobacter sp. (assembly GCA_043728655.1). Taxonomy (GTDB): domain Bacteria; phylum Verrucomicrobiota; class Verrucomicrobiia; order Chthoniobacterales; family Chthoniobacteraceae; genus Chthoniobacter. The sequence continues at coordinate 2,415 of JAYTML010000444.1, forward strand.
AAAGGATCAGCGTATTGACGCCGGTCACGCCGATCCTGCCGCCGCCGGTCCCGAGCGTCACCGCCCGGGCGGAGGCAAAACTGCCGGCCGCGCTCAGAGTCGCCCCATTGCTTATCGTCACGCCATTGAACGCGTCACCGAGATTGTTGTCCGCGCTGACGATGAGCGTCCCTCCAGCGACGGCGATCGGCCCGAACAGCGTCCCGCTGTTATCCGCGCTCAAAGTCAGCGATCCCGTGCTGCCCGCCTGGAGCGTGAGCCCCGCAGCCCCCACGATCACGGAATTGATCGTTGCCGCGGCATTGGCCGTCACCACGCCAGTCGTGATCGTCAACTGATCCGCTGTCGCCAGCGTGCTCAGCGCGAAGCCGGCGCTGAACACGATCGAGTTCGCGATCCGGTTTCCACCGAGATTGATCGTCCCGACGGTTCCCGCACCAAACGTCAGGTCGTCCCCCGGCGTGACTCCGCTCGGCAGCGTGTCGGCACTCCAGTTGTTGGCATCCAACCAGGAAACCCCGTCGCCAATGACGCCGGATGCGGAGTTTCCATCCCAAGCGACCGCCGCTCCACGGACTGCGCTGGAACTCACCAGAGTCAGCGCGGTGGAAAGCACCAGCCACGACGAGAGACGCCTGATAAAATAAGGCGAGAGCTTGGAACCTTTGCAGGAGTTACGTGTGGATTTACGCATAAGTGTTTGACGGGTTGAGGAACGGGGACTCGGGGTAGGCTGAGAGACGTCAGTTCAATGGGGGGGGAACGGGGGAGTTGAATATTGTGAACTCAGCGTGCCTCTCATAAACAGTCACCGTTGCAGCAGCGCAATGAATAAGGCCATCACTGGGAAAAAAGATTTTATCGGCACGTTCGGTAATCCGACGACTTCCTCTTCGAGCCGATGAGTGTGTCTTCGAGCACCCCACGCTGCTTCAAGTCGGCGAGCATCGCCGCTCCGACCGCCGGAGCAGGCGGTCGAGCTTCAGTGTCGGCGGTGGCGTATCCGCGGTGTCGGCCTTGAGCGCGTTGAAATTGCCGATGATCCGCCTCTTCGCCGCCTCACCGATGAGGAGGAACCCCTCATCGCCGGGGATAAGGAATCCGAATCCCGAGACAATTTCCAAAGGTGGCGATTCCGAAAATCCGGTTGCCGTTCCGCCATTTCCTGCCCCCTTCCCCTCCTCGAACGCTCCCCGATCTCCCCGCCCCAGGAGCCCGCCGAGGCTGAACGCGCTCCTCCCCGCCCAATCAATTGCGTTTTCCAACCCCTCGCGTATGAGGGCCATCGATCAACACACTAAGAATCCAAAAGGATGAACCGCCGAGAAGCCGTCAAACAAATCACCCTCCTCATGGGGGGCGCTCTATCCGCCCAAATGACCGCCGGCCTCATGGGCCAGGTGATTAATACAGGAGCCAGCATCCCCGTTGGCGCCGAGCAGGAACTGCTCCTGGCGGAGGTGGCGGATACCATCATCCCGACCACCGATACCCCCGGAGCCAAGGCGGCCGGGGTCGAGCTATTCATCGTTCGAGTCATGCGGGACTGCTACCAGAGGGAGGATCAGGAGAAATTCTACGCCGGGCTCGCGAAGCTCGACGCGGACAGCAGATCCGCCCGCGGAAAAGGATTTTCCCAACTGGACGCGGCCGGGAAGATCGACCTGCTCAAACAGGCCTCAGCGAACAACCAAGCGTTCTTCCAGCTGATGAAGCAACTCACGGTGGCCGGATATTTCACATCGGAGATAGGCGCCACCAAGGCGCTCGAATATCTGCCGATCCCGGGCCGCTTCGAGGGCGATGTCCCGATGAAGCCGGGGCAGAAGGCGTGGGCTTTATAAGCCATCCTTTCGCGCTGATTTCACCCCTAGACACTCCGTAGACATGCCAACCCTGAACATCGAAGCAGCCAAGGAACTGACCTATGACGCCATTGTCATCGGTTCGGGCATTTCCGGCGGATGGGCCACCAAGGAACTGACCGAAAAGGGATTGCGCGTCCTAATGCTGGAGCGCGGCAAGAACCTCGATCATGTGACTGGTTACGAGAATGCCATGAAAGCCCCGTGGGAGACCAAGTATAACGGGCGCCTGACTATCGACCAGATCGAGTCGCATCCGAAGTTATCCCGCGATTATCCGTATAATGAGATGACGGAAAAGTATTGGTTCAATGATTCGGATTCGCTCTACAAGGAAGTGAAGCGCTTTGATTGGTTCCGCCCGAATATCGTGGGTGGCAAGTCGATCATGTGGGGGCGCCAATCCTATCGCCTGAGCGACCTGGATTTTGAAGCAAATCTCCGGGACGGGATCGCCGTGGACTGGCCGATCCGTTACCAGGACATCGCCTCCTGGTATTCCTACGTTGAGCGGTTCGCGGGGATTTCCGGGGAAAAGATGGGATTGCCGCAGTTGCCGGATGGCGAGTTCCTGCCGCCAATGGAGATGTTTTTCGTCGAGAAAGAGGTGAGGAAGCGGATAGAGAAAGCCTACCCTGGGCGGAAGATGACGATCGGCCGGGTCGCCAATTTATCGAAAGCAGCCGAAGAACAACTCGGGGTCGGCCGGTCGTCATGTCAGTTCCGGCACAGGTGTTCCTACGGGTGTCCTTTCGGAGCTTACTTCAGCACGCAGTCCTCCACCCTTCCCCCCGCAGCCAAAACGGGGCGTTTAACGCTGCGCCCTGATTCGATCGTGACGGAAATCATCTATGACGACAGCAGGCAACGGGCGACCGGAGTGCGCGTGCGCGATGCGGTGACCATGCAGGACCGTGAGTTCTTCGCCAAAATCATCTTCGTCTGCGCAAGCGCGCTCGGCTCGACCTCCCTGCTGATGCATTCCGTTTCGGACCGGTTTCCGGACGGGATGGGGAATGACTCGGGGCAACTGGGGAGGAACCTGATGGACCATCACTTCCGGGTCGGCGCCAGCGGGGTGTGGGAAGGGGATTTGGATAAGTACTACTATGGCCGGCGGCCGAATGGGATCTATATCCCGAGATATCGCAATATCGGCGGGGATAAGCGCGAATACCTGCGTGGCTTCGGTTACCAAGGGGGCGCGAGCCGTCAGAACTGGCAGCGCAATGTGGCGGAACTTTCCTTTGGAACGGATTTCAAGACCGAGCTGACTCAACCCGGGGAGTGGACCATGGGACTGGGTGGGTTCGGCGAAACCCTGCCAAACCCGGACAACCGGATGTATCTGGATAAGACCACCCGGGATAAGTGGGGAATGCCTGTGGTCGTATTCGATGCCGAGTTGCGCGAGAACGAACGGAAGATGCGCATCGACATGGCCGACGATGCCAGGGAAATGCTGGAAGCCTCAGGCCTCAAACAAGTCCGCCCTTATGACAAGGGTTCCTATTTGGGAATGGCCATTCACGAAATGGGGACCGCCCGCATGGGGCGTGATCCCAAGACCTCCGTCCTGAACGCACACAACCAGATCCACACGGTTAAAAACGTCTTCATGACCGACGGCGCCTGCATGACGTCGGGCGCCTGCGTGAATCCCTCGCTGACTTACATGGCCCTGACGGCGAGAGCCGCGGATTTTGCCGTGGAGGAAATGAAGAAGCTGAATTTGTAGGGCGCAGGGGGCGACAATCCAGCCGGCCTGGATATCCAGTCCATCCACTACCCGCCGCCGCTTTCTCATCTGCGTGTCGATTGCCTCCCGTCCGGATGCGGCTATCCTCGCACCCCAAAATATGGACACCAAAGCCAAAGACAGCCCCATCACTCAAAAAACTCTGGATCTCTGCCAGGCCATCACCGAGCAGGCCGATTTCTTGTCACTCAAGCAAAAGCTCGACGCGTTCATGGCGGATGAACTCGTGAAATTTGACTACCAGCAGGTCAATTCGCTGGGAAACCTGCTCCAGTCGAAGCAGAGCAATGGCGTCGAACTGACACCCGCGGAGGTGGAGAAATTTGAGGATCTCCGGCAGAAGCTTTTGGGCAATCCAGTGGCGCAGGGTTTCATGGATGCGCAGGCACAGTTGCAGCAACTCCATGAAGTAGTCGGAAACTTTCTGAACAAGACCTTCGAACTGGGGCGGCGGCCGGAATACGAGGACGTGCATGACGGATCGTGCGGTGATTGCGGCTGTCACTGAGACGCCGGTAGCGCGCCTGCGCCAGCCCGTGATCCTATTCCAGGATCGGCGCTTTGACGACGTAGCCGGTCCCGACGACGACCCCGCCCTCCTTCACCGTGCGCCGCATCACGCAGCCGCTCGCTGACACGAGGATGAGCCCGCAGGAGAAAACCAGAGAGGCTTTGCGGAGGATCGACATGATGAACTCTCCAGCGCTTCCGCGGACTGCGTCAAGCTTACGCCCCGTTCATACTGGTAAGAATAGAGGCGGCTGAGGAATTGAACCTCACTCGGTTTAGCGCCGAGTTCCGTGGAATTGCACCACTGCCGCCACACTCATTGACGGAAAACTTGAGGTAATATTCAACAGCCGGGCAGCGCTGGCACGCCTGCTGCTAAATCATGTCGTGCGAGCCTGGGAGTCACCTGATCTTATCAAAATTCATCCCGTAGCTTCGCATAAGCCCGATCAGCAATGGTCGGGCTTTTTCTTGCCCGAATCCGATGTCGCCGGCAGCCCTCATATCGGCAGGCGGAGTTGATGCCGGCTCGGTGAACCGAGCGTCGAGACACCAATCCCGATCAGTCTCAACGGACTTTTCACCAACCGGTCACGGGCGAGGAGAAACTGTGCGAGCCGGTAAATCTCATTCGCTGTGGTCACCGGCTCTTCCAGGCGGATCTGGCGGGTGAGCGTCGTGAAATCGGTGTAACGCACTTTGACCTGCACAGTCAGCGCACCGACGCCGCTTTTCTCCATGGTCCGCGCCACATCCGCTGCCAACTCCCTGAGAGCAACCCGCAAGGTCGGACGATCATCCGTGTCGTCGAGAAATGTGTTCTCCGCGCTGATGCTTTTGCGCTCCTCGCTCGTATCCACGGGCCGGTCATCATTCCCGAGCGCCCTCGCCCTCAAACCGTCGGCGAACGAACCGACGATGCCGTGCAAATCAACGGACGTGGTTTGCAGATCGCCAATGGTCATCAACCCCCTGGCCTCGAGAGCCTGGGCCGTCACTGGTCCGACGCCGTGAATCGAGCGCACGGAAAGCGGCCGCAGGAACTCCACCTTTCCACGCTCCCGGATCAGCGTGAGCCCGTTCGGTTTCTGGAAATCACTGCCGAGCTTCGCGAGGAATTTGTTCGAGGCGACGCCAATGCTGGCGGTGAGATGACGTTCCGCTGCGATTCTTCGTTTGATCTCCTGCGCCACCGGCACAGCAGCTTCCAGCGCAGCGTCTTCGTCGGCATGCATTTCAAATGCAGGGCTCAGGTCCACATACGCTTCATCCACAGAAACTTTCTCAATGACCGGGGTCACTGCTCGCAGGATTTCCATGATCGCCACTGACTCCGCACGATACGCTTCCATCCGTGGTCGGACGAAAATGCCGTGAGGACACAGCCTGGCCGCCGTACGTGAGGGCATCGCTGACCGCACGTTGAACTTCCTCGCCTCATAGCTGGCCGCGCAGACCACTCCACGTTGATCGGGAGGCGAGCCGACGATCACCGGCTTGCCCCTGTATTCCGGATGATCCCGCTGTTCGACCGACGCGAAGAAAGCGTCCATGTCGACGTGGAAGATGACTCGGGGCATGGTCACCTCATCACCAGTGGGAATCCGATTCCCTGGCATCGTGGACATGAATCACAGCCTGCGGCCGAAGCGGGTTTGGTGAGCATCTTTGCGGATCCACAGGCGTCACATTTCCAATTTGCCACCCGGGGATCGAGGCAAGATTCGAGCGCACGGAATCGATCCCTCGCTTCAATCACGCCCCGCTGAATTCGAGGGAGTGGAAATGACATGGTCGGGGCAAGGTAGCGCCCGCATCATCAGGAACTGCCAAGGCACTCCCACAAGAACGCCCTATTCGCGTGATTTTCGCAAAGTCAGGCGCCTCATCATGATTCTGCGTCATCCGACCCTTCATTGAATCCTCAGACGCTGTTACGCCACTTCAGAGTGGCGGAGGGGGTGGGATTCGAACCCACGGAGCCTTTCGGCTCTCCGGTTTTCAAGACCGGCGCAATAGACCACTCTACCACCCCTCCTCTTAATGCTGCGGTGCTGCCGGTCGCATCGGAAAGCCGCATCATGCAGCCCCGATCCCGGTCAGGCGGCGGGAGACTCGGCTAGGCTTCGGAAAAGGTCAACGTCGGGCAGGCCCCGGCCTGCGGCGCTCACGCAATGATGCCCTTGATCAGTTCGCCATGCACGTCCGTCAACCGGAAGTCGCGGCCCTGCGCGCGGTAGGTCAGCCGCGTGTGGTTCACGCCCATGAGGTGGAGGATCGTCGCGTTCAGGTCATGCACATGCACGGGATTCTCGGTGATGTTGTAGCAGTAGTCGTCCGTGGCCCCGAGCGTGACGCCCCGTTTCACGCCCGCGCCCGCCATGAGCACGGTAAAGCACCGCGGGTGATGGTCGCGCCCGTAGTTCGTCTCCGTGAGCGAGCCCTGCGAGTAGATCGTGCGCCCAAACTCGCCGCCCCACACGATGAGCGTGTCGTCGAGCAGCCCGCGCTGCTTCAAGTCCGCGAGCAGCGCCGCGGTCGGCTGGTCGGTGTCGCGGCACTGGCCCTTGATGGCCGCCGGCAGGCCTCCGTGATGATCCCATCCCATGTGGAAGAGCTGGATGAAACGCACATCGCGCTCCGCGAGCCGGCGCGCGAGCAGGCAGTTCGCGGCGTAGGTGCCGGGCGTTTTCACCTCCGGCCCGTAGCTCTCCAGCACGGAGGCGGGCTCCTTCGAAATGTCCGTGAGCTCCGGCACGCTCGCCTGCATGCGAAACGCCAGCTCGTACTGCGCGATGCGGTTCTGGATCTCCGGGTCGCCGAGCGCATCGTGCCGGTGCTGGTTGAGCGCCGAGAGTTCGTCGAGCGTATCGCGCCGCATCTCGCGCGACATGCCGTCCGGGTTGCTGAGGTAAAGCACCGGCTCGCCCTTGTTGCGGAATTTCACCCCCTGGTATTTCGCTGGCAGAAAGCCCGCGCTCCACAGCCGGTCGTAAAGCGGCTGGTCGTCCTTTCGCCCGCTGCCAAAGCTTGTGAGCACGACATACGACGGAAGCTCCGCGTTTTCGCTCCCCAGCCCGTACGCCATCCACGCGCCGATGCTCGGCCGCCCCGCGAGCTGCGAGCCGGTCTGCATGAAAGTGATCGCCGGATCGTGATTGATCGCCTCCGTGTGCATCGAGCGGATCACCGCCCACTCGTCCGCCGCCTTCGCCATGTGCGGCATCAGCTCGCTGAACCACGCCCCGCTTTTCCCGTGCTGCGCGAATTTGAAAATGCTCGGCGCGACGGGAAACGTCTTCTGCCCGCTCGTCATCGTGGTCAGGCGCTGCCCCTTGCGGATGCTCTCCGGCAGGTTCTCGCCGCGCCGCTTTTCCATCCCGGGCTTCGGGTCAAAGAGATCCATCTGCGACGGCGCGCCGCTTTGGAAAAGGTAGATGATCCGCTTCGCCTTCGGCGCGAAATTCGGGAAGCCCGCGACGCCCGCGCCCGCCGCCGCCGCGGAGGCCGGCGCATTCAGCAGCCCGCCGAGCGCCGCGAGCCCGATGCCGCTCGCCGCGCGCTGGAGGAAGGTGCGCCGCGTCACGTCGCCCTGCGCAGTCCGGGCGAGGGTGAAAAAGAGAGGGTCGTTGCAGTTCATGGCGGTCAGTTCCGGGTGATGACTTCGTCGAGGTTGAGGATCACGTTCGCCGTCACCGCGTAGGCGGCGAGTTCGGCGGGAGCGAGCTTCGCGTCGGGCTTCGATACGCCCTGCGCGATGAGCTTCGCCGCGCCGTCTGCATTCTGTCCGTAGGCCGCGAGCCGCGTGCGCAATCCGGCGGCGAGTTTCTCGAGCTCATATGCGTCCGGCTTTCGCGCCGTGGCGCGTTCAAATGCCCACGCGATGCGCGCCTCGGGCGTCGCGCCTCCCGCGGTCAGCATCCGCTCCGCGAGACGGCGCGCGGCTTCCACGTACGTCACCTCGTTCAGCAGCGCGAGCGCCTGCGTCGGCGTGTTCGAGCGCGAGCGTTTCACCGTGCAGATCTCGCGGCTTGGCGAATCGAAAAGCAGCATGCTCGGCGGCGCGGCGGTGCGTTTCCAGATCGTGTAAAGCGTCCGCCGGTAAAGCCCCTCGCCCGTGTCAGCTTTGTAGCCGCGCATGTCGCCATACACGCTCGTCTCATCCCACACCGCGGGCGGCATGTAGGGATTCACGCTCGGCCCGCCGAGCTTCTCCACGAGCAGCCCACTCACCGCGAGCGCCTGGTCCCGCAACGCCTCGCCGGAGAGGCGCAGACGCGGCGCGTGCGAGAGCAGGCGGTTGTCCGGGTCCTGCTCCAGGATCTCCGGCGTCACGCGCGACGACTGCCGGTAAGTCGCGCTCGTCACCATCACCCGCTGCATCGCCTTCATGTCCCACTTCAGGCGGACAAATTCCGTCGCCATCCAGTCGAGCAGCTCGGGGTGGCTCGGCCACTCGGCCTGCGAACCGAAGTTCTCCGATGTCCGCACGATCCCCGTGCCGAAGAAGTTCTCCCACGCGCGGTTCACCCACACCCGCGCCGTGAGCGGATGTTCGCCCGACACCAGCCACTGCGCGAAGCCCAGCCGGTTGTTCGGCGCACCCTTTGGCAAAGGCGGGAGCGCTGCCGGCACGGCGCGCTCCACCTTGTCGCCGGGCTTGTCGTACTCGCCGCGTTTCAAAATGAACGCATCGCGCGGCGCGGGCCGCTCCTTGAAAACCATCGTGTTCGCGAACATGCCGCGCAGGTCATCGACCGCCTTCTTCGCAGCCGCCTGCGCGGCCTCCGCCTTCCGCGCCGGGTGGTCGCCATTCTCGCGAAAAAACTTCGCGAGTTCCGCCGCCTGAGCGGGCGTGCGCTTCGCCGGCTCGGCGAGCAGCGCCGCGCGCACTCCCGGCGGCACTTTCGCCCCGCCGAGCGTCACCGTCGCCGCCGGCAGCCCCGTCGAGCTGAGGCGGAAGCGCCCGATATTGTGCCCCGCGTGCGGCGAGCCATGCACGAGCCGGACCGTCACCGTCGCCTCCGCCGGCACCGTCAGCGGCTCGCACACAAAGAGCGCCTTGCGCGGCACGCGGTTGCCCGGATCGTTTCCAGCCACGGCCCATCCCTTCTTCCCCTTCGGCGCTGCCTTGCCCTTCGCCGGCGCGGGCGCGTCGCGGACGACCTGCGCCACCTCCCAGTCCTTTTGCTCGTAGTCCGCCTCCGCGCGCGTGAACCGCGCCACCATCGGCGTGCTCACCCCGCGCACGTTCACCTCCAGCTCCACGCCCGTCAGCACGAAGTTCCCGTTGCTCGCGCGGCCGAGGCTCTCGCTCGGCAGCGCCTTGTCCGGCGTCACCTCCAGCAGCAGCCCCGTGAGCGGCCCCGGCGCGACCCTGGCCGTGATCTCATACGTGTCAGCCGCCGCGTTTGCGCCGGCCGCCAGCCAGCTTCCGTCAGGCTGGCGGGTAAATGTCGCGCCGCCCGTGCTCTTCACCTCCGCGACCTCGACCGGCGTCCACGCCGCGATCGGCGCATTGAGCTGCTGCAAAAACGTCTTCTCCCAGCCCGCCTGCAAGGCCGGCAGCGCCTTCACCGCCTCCGCGACCTGCACCTCCGCGGCTTTCAGCGCCGCTTCGAGCACCCCGAGCCGCTGCTCCTCCTCCGGCGTCGGCAGCACCAGCACCGGCCTGGAGTTTCCGCCGCGCCGCGACGCGCCCGCTCCTCCGAACTCATCCATCACGCCCAGCTCCTCGTTCGAGTTGAAGTAGGCGAAGATCTGGTAAAACTCCCTCTGCAAGACCGGGTCGAACTTGTGATCGTGGCACCGGCAGCAGTTCAGCGTCAGCGCCATCCACGTCATGCCGGTCGTCTCCACGCGGTCGATCACCGTCTCCGCAAACCACTCCTCGACGATCCGCCCGCCCTCGCCGTTGAGCCGGTGGTTGCGGTTGAAACCCGTCGCCACGATCTGCGCGCGCGCCGCGCCCGGCAGCAGGTCGCCCGCGAGCTGCTCGATGGTGAAACGGTCGAACGGCATGTTCGCGTTGAAAGCGCCGATCACCCAGTCGCGCCAGTGCCACATCTCGCGCCGCGTGTCGGACTGGAAGCCATTGCTGTCCGCATAGCGCGCCATGTCCAGCCAGCGCGCGGCCATGTGCTCGCCGTAGCGCGGCGACGCCAGCAGGCGGTCCACCACGCGCTCATACGCGCCGGGTGCGCTGTCCTTTTGAAACGCGGCCACCTCCTCCGCCGTCGGCGGCAGCCCCGTGAGATCGAGCGTCGCCCGGCGGATCAGCGTCTCCTTCGTCGCCTCGGGAGACGGCTTCAGCCCTTGATCCGCGAGCCTTTTCAAAACAAACCCGTCGATCGGATTCGGCGTCTTCACCGGCGGCTCCGCGCGCTCCGGTTTCTCAAACGCCCAGTGCCCCTGATACTCCGCGCCCTCCGCGATCCAGCGCCGCAGCACATCGGCCTCCGCGGCGCTCACCGTCTTGTGCGTCTTCGGCGGCGGCATCACCTCGTCGCGGTCCTTTGAAAGCACGCGCGCGATCAACTGGCTCCCGTCCGGCTTGCCGGGGACGATCGCCGTATCGCCCGACTCCGCCGGCTTCACCGCCTGCGCGCGGATGTCCAGCCGCAGCCCGCTGTCGCGCTTCTTGTCGTCCGGCCCGTGGCAGGCAAAGCATTTGTCCGAGAGGATCGGACGCACGTCGCGGTTGAAGCTCACCTTCTCCGCCGCACCGGCGGCGAGAGGGAGGAGGACGAGGGCGAAAGCGGCTGGCAGTCTCATGGGAGGAATTTCACAAACAATGACCGGCGGAGCGGCTCATTCGTAGAGGAAAGTCGCGCTCGCCGTCGTATCCGCGTCGCTCACCACGCGCAGCCAGTAGGCGCCGAACGCGTCGGGGAATTTGTGTTCGAGCGGCTTGCCCGGCTCGACGGCGAGCGTCGCGACTTCGCGCCACGTCCCGTCGCAGGTGAAGTCCCCCTCGATGCGGATCTTCGCCGCGGCGCTGCTCGTGAGCGTGAGCCGCTTTTTGTCAAAGCCGGTGCAGAGATACGGGTCGCTCGGCTGGCCCGCTTTCACCGCAGTGTCGCGCCACGGGCCGCCGGTGCCGCGCGGTTTGCCGAGCGCCCAGAGGTCGTCCACCGCGCCGACCCACAGCGCGCATTTGCCGTCATCGCTGCGGATGATGTGTTCGCCTTTTGCGTCGGCGGCGACACCGCTCATCACGAGCAGGCCGCGGTAGCTCGCGTAGTCGAAGATCGCGCGATCATGCGTGGCCACGGGCCGGATTTTCACGAAGCCGCCGGCATTGTCCGCGGGCATCTCGTAAAAGGTGCCCCACGCGTTCAGCAGGTTCCGCTCGGTGCAGATCTCGCGGCAGACGCGCGCGCCGTCGGCGGCCGTGCCCTTCGGCAGGCGCCAGCGCAC
>JAYTML010000445.1:0-4162 GCA_043728655.1 Chthoniobacter sp.
CTGAGCCTGCGCCACGATCAGGTCCGCCTGAAACGCTGGGACGATCTTTTTGGCTACGAGCTGACGGCGAATTTTTTCGGCGAAAACGGCACGCTCTCCCGCACCGCGGAGCGCATCAAATTCGGCGTGCGGAGCGCGCGCACCGCGGCGGACTGGACAGTCATCCGCGACACGCTGCACCGCTTTTACAAGCTCCTCGATTTCGACCCGAAGACGGTGACCGCTCTTTCCGCGCACGCCCATGGGAAGTTTCCGTCGGTCGAGGAGCGCGACTCCTTTCTCCGGCGCTTTTCCTACAGCCCGATGATCAACCGGCCGGGGGCGCTCGGCTACGTCACGATCCTGGACTGGGAGAAAGACATCCGCGTGCTGATCGAGCAGTCGAACGTGGTGCCGGGTGGCGTTTTCCTCACCTGCGACACGCAGTTTGTGAACGCGCAGGACTGGGAAACGTTTCTGCCGACGCTGCCGGCGCTGATGGACAATTCAGCGAATCTTTTCGACCTCGGCTTCGAGCCGCTGCGCGAGCGGGTGTGAGACGGTGGGAGTAAGTTTCGTCGGAGTGTTCTGGCGCAGGAGCGCCAGGCGGGGCGCGCAGGAGCGCTTGGCTCCGCCGGCTGTCACCACGCGGAGCCAAGCGCTCCTGCGCCCGGACTCCCGACTTTTTTGACAGTCCCTGAGACGGCGGAGAAAAACGGCTGGGCGGGCCTACTTTTTCCCGAACCAGACCTGAAACTTCCGGCTGCCGCTGGCGTGGTCGGGATCGGTGGTGGGGCTGAGCTTGCACTCCGCGACACTGGGCTGCTCGACGAGGAGCGCCTGGAGGCGGGCGGCGTCGGTCTTGTCCTGCGATTCGCGGAAGTAGCGGATTTCGGTGATGTCCGTCTTGCGGCCGGGATTCCTGGCGAGCACGGCGTCAAAGCCCGCGGCTTCGAGGATGGGGACGAGGGTCTTGGCGGTGTCGCGCTGGGCATCGTCTGAAAAGTAGAGATAGACGCGCGCCCTTTGCTCGCCGGCGGGCAGGCCTTTGTCGATCTCCTGCTCGATGCGCCCGATGGTGCGGCCGATGGTGGTGCGCATCTCGGAGAGGTCGGTCTCGACTGCTTCGCTGGCCATGAGCCGCGCGGCTTTCGCCTTGGTCGAGGAGATGTCCATGAGCAGCGGTGCGAGCGCGCCGATTTCCTCGCGCACTTTGACGAGCCGCTGCCGGATGTCGTCGGCCTTGGCCTTGGCGGCTTTTTCCTGCGCCAGCGCGGCCTCTGCGCGGGCCTCGGCGGCGGTGCGCTTGGCGTCGGCGTCGGTGACCTGCTGGCGGGCTTCGTTTTCCCGTTTCTCGGTTTCCTCCTCGTGGTGGGCCACCTCCTCGGCGCGGATCTGCCAGGTGGTGACCTCGTAGAGCGAGTAGAGGAGCCACACGATACCGACGGCGATGGGGACCAGCGTGGTCAGCAGCACGCGCTGGCGGAGTTTCCTTTCCTTGAGGTTCGCCTTGAAAAGCGACTGCTCGAGATCGGCGTTGGGAGTGTTCAGTGCGGCCATAGTTTCCGGGTGTGTGATTAAGCGACGATTTCCGCGGCCTTTCGCAAAAGGGGCTCGCGCTGGCGGGTGGGCAGCGTCTCATCGGAGAGGCCGCTGCGGGCGTAGCGCATGCCGATCAGGCCCTGACCGAGGAAATCGATCCGCGCTCTCACGAGGAGGGCCTGGGAGGCGATGAAAGCGGCAAATCCCGCGAGGAAAAGAAAGTGTGTGAACCCGAACATGGCCGCCGGGAGCGAGAGCAGCCCGACGCCGAGGGCAGCGAAGAACAGCAGGCGCGCGAGGCGGCGGAGCTCGGAGATCGTCCCGCGCCGCGTCTCGAGCGCGACGTCGAGTTCCAGCAGGCTGGCGGGCGTGGGCGCGGGGGCAGGGGTCTTGGAGGGTGCGGCGGTGCCGAGAAGCCCCGCGACGTGGCGGGCGATCGCCGCCAGTTCGGTCTCGCGCTTTTCCACGCCGAGGCCGTCGAGCGCCTGGTTGAGCTCATGGGCGGCGTCGGCGGGGTTCAGCCCGTGCGGCTCGAAAAGGCAGTGGCTGGCGAGCACCCAGCAGACTTTGAGGCCGTTTTCGCGTTCGCTTTCCAGCATCGCCGGCAGCTTGGCGCGGGTCATGAATTCCGATGCGAGGAAGATGTCGCTGACGACGAGAATCGCGACCTTCCGGCTGGCGAGGAGCTCGGAAAGCTCGGATTTCCAATTCGGCCCGCCGCGCAGCCGCCGCTCGTCCCAGACGGCGATGCCCTCGGTCCCGGCGACCGGCTTGACCGCGGCGTGGACGCGATCGAACCATTTTTTTTCGGGGAAGCAGTAGGCGATGAAGATTCCGAGTCGGGCGGACATGAGTTTTTAGGACGGACAGGGTGCCACCGACCGGCATCGGACTTCAACCCCGCGATTTCGATGCAGAGGCCGCGAAGCGCGTGGCGGCGGCACCTTTGCGCCCCGTGCCGGGAGTGGCAAGGGAAACGTTCCCGCTTGCGAAGTGCGCGGCGGCAGGATGGAAAGGGGGCACTGCCAATCCATGAAAACCACGATCACCACCGCCGATATTTCCGCTTCCGTCATCGCCGTGCCGCCGCTGTGCCGCGATGCGGACCTGAAGCCGAACGCCGGTGAGAACGCGAAGCTCATCCGCCACATCGAGGCGGGCGGCGTCTCGACGCTGCTCTACGGGGGCAACGCGAACTTTTACAACATCGCCGTCTCGGAATACGCGGCGGTGCTGGACCAACTCGAGGCGGCTGCGGCGGCGGAGACGTGGATCGTGCCGAGCGTGGGGCCGTATTTCGGGACGATGATGGATCAGGCGGCGGTGCTGGCGGAGCGGAAATTCCCGACGGCGATGGTGCTGCCGACGCTGGCGGTCAGCTCGCCGGAAGGTGTGCGGGTGGCGGTGATGCGCTTCGTGGAAAAGGCGGGCATCCCGGCGGTGCTGTACGTGAAGGACGAGAAATACGTGACCGTGGAGGTGGTGAAGTCGCTGGTGAATGCGGGTGTGATTTCTTGGATCAAGTACGCGGTCGTGCGCGAGAATCCCGCGGACGATCCGCTGCTGCGGGCGATCGTGGACAGCGTGGATCCGAAGCTGGTGGTCAGCGGCATCGGCGAGCAGCCGGCGATCACGCACTGGCAGGAATTCGGCGTGCGGGCGTTCACCTCGGGCTGCGTGTGCGTGGCGCCGCGGCGTTCGCAGGAAATGCTCGTCGCGCTCCGAGGCCGGGATTTTTCAAAAGCGGAGGCGATTCGCGAGCGGTTCAACTCGCTCGAAACGCTGCGGAATGCGCACGGGCCGATCCCCGTTTTGCACCACGCCGTCGATCTCGCGGGGATCGCCGCCACCGGCCCCGCGCTGCCGCTGATGGCCGATCTCGGCGAGGAAACGCGTGACGAGATTCATCCCGTCGCCACCGGCCTGATGGGCTGGAATCGCGAATAGGCGCCAGGCCGAACCCACCCGCGGCGCGCGAGCGCATCGAGGACGACGCGACTTACGACAATGCCGGGAGCGGCAAGGTGGTCATCTGACATGTGACACGGCAGCCGCCCTCGGCGGGCTTTCTGACGTCGAGCTTCGCGCCGATTACGCGGGCGCGGTAGTTCATGAGATGCAGACCAATGCCGGTGCTGCCCTCCGGCTTCTCAAATCCGAGCCCGTCGTCAGTCACGGTGAAGGTGTGAACGCCTTCGCCCGCCAGAGACTCGATGGCAATGCGCTGGGCCTTGCCGTGCTTGAGGGCATTGCTGATGCATTCCTGCACGATGCGGTAGATGTGAATCTCGGCGGATTTAGCCCACATCGGCTCTTCGCCGTTTTGCCGCAGTTCGCAGCAGATGCCGAGGCGCTGGCTCGTGCGGTTGGCCAGCTCCTCGAGGGCGATGAGCAGGCCGTAACGGCTGAGCTCGACTGGATAAAGGCCCTTCGCGAGCCGCCGCGCGGAGTTGATCGTAGCAAGGAGGTAGGTGGCGATGTTGGCGGCGGCCTTGGCGGAAGGGTGGGACTGGGCCTCGAGTCCGTTTGCGAGCGCGGTGCCGAGGAAAGAGATGCCCGTCAATTCCTGGCCGAGGCCATCGTGCAAATCCTGCCCGAGCCGGCACTGCTCGCGCTCGCTGACCTCCATGATTTCGCGCTC
>JAYTML010000446.1:0-8319 GCA_043728655.1 Chthoniobacter sp.
GGAGGCGGGATTCCCCCCGCGCCGCTCCCGTTCCGCGCGTTTCCGGTGAGAGGCGCTAAACGGAGCGCCATGACCGATACGAATGGCAATGCGCGCGCCTGCGATTCTCAACTCCCGTTTTTCACCAGACTGCGGCCCGTGTAATCAATCCTGTGCAGATAGACCGGTTGGCCGCGCGATTGAAAATACTCGTCCACCGCCTTTCTCGCGCCCTCCCAGTGACCATAGTCGTCGATGATCAGAACACCGTTCGCGGTCAGCAGGGGGTAAAGGTGCGTGAGTTCATGCTTGGTTGACTCATACCAATCCGTATCGAGCCGTAAGAGACTGAGGAGGGACGGGAGCGTGGCCGGGATCGTGTCCTCGACCTTTCCCTTTACCAAGTGAACCTTTTCCTCCGGGTATCCGGTGGAAAGTATGTTGGCCCGGACGTCATCCAACCCCGCATAACACCACACCCCGGTTCCCTTCGGTTCATTCTTGAGTTGCTCGTCTGCTGAGACACCGTCCCGGCTTTTGTCGTGCTCGGTGGGTGCGGACATGCCTTCAAACGTGTCATACAGATACAGTTCCCTGGTCTTGTCGCCGAGAGCCATCAGCGTGAGTGCGACCGTCATCATGCTGCCGCCTCTCCATACGCCGCATTCCGCGATGTCTCCGGGAATGTGATTCTGCGACACATAAGTCACCGCGTTCACCAGCGCAGTCATGCGTTCGATGCTCGTTCCGGTGAACGGCTTGGCAGTCGAAATGGTTTTCCGCTGCTCCTCGGTCAGATCTCCCATCGAGCGGAAATCGGCCACCGATGGCGGATAGTAGCGCACCAGATCAAAGCCCATCCCGTTCAATGCGCGCTTGAGTAATTGCTTCATGGTTTTCTGCCTGGAGTCATTAAAAACACTTCCGCGGAAACGCCGCCGAGCATCCCGATCCGGGCCGTGCTGCCAAGGATATTCGCGCCGATCCCCAGGCGCCGTCCCGACCGGGAAAACGCGCAGGTGCGGAATTCCCCAGGACGGATTCGATCGTGGCGCCCGGCATCCGGCCGTGTGCTGCGCGCCCCTGCCCCTACTCCGCCGACGCCGGGCGGCGTGAGGCGTCGAAGCGGTGGAGGCGCACCTTCGGGCCGCAGTCGGCGTCCACGGGGAGTTCGCGCCAGCCGGCGATGTCGAAGAACAGCGGGCGGCGGGCGAATTTCCCGAAAAGCCGGGAGAGCGGCTGCGCGGCGGCGATGGGCAGCGAGACGGTGGCGGTGCGGCCTTTGATGCGGACAGTCGCCCACCGCAGCGGCAGGCCGGTGGCGGCGGCGATGACGCGCGCTTTCGCCGAGCGGCCGGGCAGCGTGAGCGACCAGCGGAGGCTTCCTTCGAGGAGCGTCTCGATGGCGAGGTGGAGCACGGCTCCGCGAAAGCTCAGGAGCGGTCGCGGGAGCCGCACTTTCAAGCGCAGCGCCCCGCGGCCCTGCTCGGCGCTGACGATGGGATGATGCGCGTGGCGGCTCTGCGGGCGGAGAGGGACATGAAACGCCTCGATCTCCCGGGCGTGGGCGACGAAGCGCCTGCGCGAAAGCATCTGCGTCTCATGCGTCTGGATGGCGGCAGCCTTGAGACCCTTTTCCGCGGGCGAAAGCCGGAGCGTGCGCGCTTCGAGGGCGAGCGCCGCCTTTGGCGCATGCACGAGGTAGCTGAGCACGTGGCCGATCTGGGTGCCGCGGCTGCGGAGGCGGTCGAGGGCGATCTGGAGGAGGACGAAAAATCCGCTGTGATCCGGATGCGTGTCCTCGGCCGCCGGGGTGATGATGTATGTGGGCCGCCATTCGGCGACGAGCTTGCAGAGGGTTTCGAGCGCGGCCTCATTCCCGGCCATGAGGAGCGGGGTCACGCCCTGGTCCGGCCAGCCGAGAAAGTGCGCCTCCGCGGGTTCGCCGATTCCGAGGACGGCGAGTGCATCCAGCGCCTCCTGCCGGCGCCGGGCGCCCCAGCCCTGCCGCGCCTTTGCATCGAGAAAAAGCCGCCGCTGCATGACGCGCTGCGGCCAGGGATTGCGGTCGCCGCTCGTGAGAAAGATGAACCGCATCTGCGCGCCGACGGCGACGGCCTTTTGCACCAGCCCGCCGGCGCCGAGCGATTCGTCGTCCGGATGCGGTGCGAAAAAGAGCACACGATCGGAGGCCTGGAGTTGGAGGGCGGGCGACATGTGGCGGGACACTAGGCAGGCGGCGAATCGCCCGGCGAGAGCGAATTGCGCGGGAGGATCCGCCGCACGGCGCACCACGCGCCGCAGAGGATCACGTCGAGGGCGATGGCGGCGAGCACCCAGTTCACCCACTCGACCGCGTGGATGAAGCGCGGCACCCGGTCGCCGACGGCAAAGACGGTGGCGCAGTACAGCCCGAGCGACAGCCACAGGATCATCGAGGCGCCGAAGCGCCGCGGCGTCATGCATGCCGCCAGCCCGAGGAGCGCGAGCACGCCCATCCAGCGGGCCTTGAGCGAAAAGGCGCGCGTCTTCTCATCGAAGTCCGCCTCCACCACCGAAAAGTTCCACGCCACCCAGTCGAGCAGCGCCATCGCTCCGAACTGCCGCGTGCGGCCTTCCGCCGAGAGGGCCGCATACCCGGCCTCGTCCAGGCCGTACATCATCCGCATTTCCCGCGCATTCTTTTTCCAGAACTCCCCGGCGATGACGTCCTGCTTCTCCCAAAAGATCTCCGGGCGGAAATTGCCGCGGGCGTACTCGGCCCGTATGGCGATCAGGCATTTCAGCCCCACGAACTGCGCGAATTTCACCGGGTGCGTGAGCAGCGCTTCGCGGGAAAGGGTGCCGCAGACATCCGAAAAGCGTCCCCGATCCCGCGTGAGCGCGGCCCACGCCGGGCTCACCTCGCTGGGATCGCTGCTGCTCAGGCGCTTCTTGTAGTTCTCCTGCATCCACGCGTAGCCGGGGCCGTCCGCGCGCGTCTCCAGCACGAGCGGCTTGAGGGCTTCGCGGTATTCCTTCCACTTCTCCCCCTCGGTCTGGACGAGCGGCAGGGTGGAGCTGAGCAGCAGCCAGTTGCCCTGCGCCTTGCTGCCCGAGGTCTCGATCACCACCGCACCGACTGCGAATGCAGCCCAGCATTTCCAGCCCCACTTCCACGGCATGCCCGCCACGAAAACCGCCGTCACCGTGGCGGCCAAATAGATGCCGCGTCCGTGCGGTTTCAGCGAAACCATGAGCGCCGCCGCGAGCAGGAACCACATCAGCCTTCGCCGGTCTTTCAGCGCCCCGGCTGGGACGGCGAGCGCGGCGAGGAGCACGAACGCCGACAGAAACAGCCCCTCCGCGAGGATCTCATGCTCGTACCACAGCACCCGCGGCCAGAGCGCGAAAAGCACGGTCACCGCCGGCACCCAGAGCGCCCGGAGCCGGGTGAGATGCCCCACGATCCAGCCGATCCCGAAGATCGTGACCAGCCCGACGATGTGCTGGATCACCGGGATCACGCGCACCGGGCTCGGCGGGATGAAGTAGGTAGGGATCAGCACGAGCGGATAAAGCCAGCGGCGCTTGTGGGCCACGATGAACTCGTGCTTGACCAGAAGCTTGCGCGTCGTCTCGAAATAGGAGGCGCTGTCCGCGCTGTACGAGCCCTCCGGGATCGCAGAAAGCACCCAGATGCGGATGACCGCGCCGATGACCAGCGCGGGCAGGCACAGCCACAGGCATTGCTTCCAGGTGAAGCGCGACTTTTCGCAGGTCGCCGCACTGTGATCGGGCGTTTCTTCGGGGGTGCCGGAAAACATCCGTGCGAAAAAAGAAGGGGAAGGTTTCAATGCGCCGTGCTCTATCCCGAAAACTCTCCCAGCGGCAAGCCTCCTCTGGACGCGCCGCCCCCGCTCTGGCGGCGCTTTCCCGGCGGCCCGTGGCTGCTCGCGCTCGTGCTTTTCGCCGTCTCGCTCGCGCTCAATACGCGCCACAACGACTTCCCCTACACCTACCACCCCGACGAGCGCGGAAAGGTGGTCCAGCTCATCGAGAAAACGCGCAATTTTCACCACCCGCTTCTCCTGCTCACGGCCACGGATTGGGCTGCGCGCCTGACTTTCACCGAGCGCACGCCGCAGAATCTGGTTGTGGTCGGGCGCTGGGTTTCGGCGGCGTTTGCCGCCGGCAGCGTGGTCGCGCTGGCGCTCACAGCCTGGCTGCTCTACGGCGGCCTCGCCGGCTGGGCCGCGGGGGTGGTGCTGGTTTTCCAGGACGAGCTTTTCAAAACCTCCCACTACCTCAAGGAGGATCCGGCGCTCATGTTCGGCCTCGCGCTTTCGCTCCTCGCCGCGCACCTCTGGTGGCGCGCGCCGGGCCGGGGGACGCTGCGCTTTCTCGCCATCGCCTGCGCACTGGCCGCGGCGGGAAAGTATCTCGGCGTGCTCACGCTGGTTTTCGCCCTGCCGCTCGTCTGGGCGCGCTCCACCGCGTCGCCCGCGAAGGAGCGCCGCGGGCGATGGAAAGCCTTCGCCGCCGCATTCGCGCTCACCTTCCTCATCGCGAATGTCCCCTTCCCCGTGAACCGCATTTCGAGCCCGTTTCGCAGCATCAGCAATGAGATGGACGGCATCACCGGCGGCCACCGCGGCCTCACCCGCGACGTGCCGCACGCCCGCTACATCCGCGCGCTCCGCGCAAATACCCCGCTGCCACTCGCGGTCTTCGCTGGCGTTTTCGTCCTCGCCCTCGCCGCCACGGCCCGCCGCCGCTCGCCGGTCGAGTGGCTCACCTTCCTCTTCCCCGCCGCCTATCTGGCGATGCTCTCCTTTTCGCCCAAAGTCGCCGACCGCTACCTGCTCCCGGTCGAGGTGCTCCTCGCCTTCCTCGGCGCGCTCGGCGCGGCGGAGATCGCCCGCGCTCTCGACGCACCCGGCTCGCGGGTCCGCCAAGCGCTCGCCGCGCTCGCGCTCGCCGCGGCGACTGCGTGGATGCTCTCCGGCAGCGTGCCCGTCTTCCGCTCGCTCTTCCGCGAATACCAGACCGACGATCACGCCGCCGCCGCCGGGTGGGTGAAAGCCAACCTGCCCCTGGACGCAATCATCGCCGAGGATCACCGGGTGAATCTTTCCGCCGAAAAGTCCGGCGGTGTCAGCACCACCGCACGCGTGCCGCAGACCGTGCTCAATGACGACTTCGCCGCCGACCTCGGCACGCTCGACGAGCTGCGAGCGAAAGGCGTCACGCATGTCGCCATCTGCCCGGACACCTTCAAGCGCTTCTTTGACCCCTCGGTGAAGCCGGGAAAAAAAGAGCGCGAATCCTATGACAAGCGGAAGGCGTTTTACTCCGCCCTCTTTACCGAGGGCGAATGCGTCGTCGCCTGGCCCCGCAGCGAGATCGTCTATCTCCACCCCGGCATCCTCATCTACCGCCTGCCGGCGAAAAGTCCGCCGCCGCCTCAAAACTGACCCGTATCTCATCCACCTCTTCGCCCCAGCGTCCATTTTCCACGTTTTTCCACGCGGGGCGTTGACAAGGTGGCGAGGCCCGCTTACAAGCGCCATCCCGCTTTTCACCAACCATCCTTTTCCCATGCCTACGACCGAAATCATCCTCACTGAAAAGATCGCCCATCTCGGGGCAGAAGCCGATGTCGTGAAGGTCAAGCGCGGCTATGCGCGGAACTTTCTGATCCCGCAGCAGAAGGCGCTCGAAATCACCCCCGCCACTCTCAAGCGCCTCAACGGCCTGAAGCAGAAGCGCGCCGAGCGCGAAGGCCGGGAGCACAACGAGGCCGAGGATCTCGCCCGGAAGATCAACAAGCTCAAGATCACGATGGAGCTGGAAACCGGCGCGACCGGCAAGGCCTTCGGCTCGATCACGGCGGCGGATCTCGCAGACAAGCTCAAGGCGGAACTCGGCGGCAAGATCGAGATCGACCGCCACAAGTTCGTCCTCGAGCGCCCGATCAAGGAAAGCGGCGAGCATGAGATCACGATCAAGCTGCACCACGAGGTGACGGCCAAGCTGCACGTGAATGTGAAGGCGATCGGCGACGGCGTGCCCGCACCCGCGGCCCCGGAGGAAGAGCAGGGCGAAAAGACCTACAAGGCCAAGTACAAGGCCAAGCACACGAAGTAAGCGCCGATGCCAGCTGAGGCTTCCACGCAGAGTGCGAAGCCCGCCGGAAAAGGTGGGAGGGGCGATTCCAGCGACCTGCGCCAACCGGCGCATTATCGACCGGATGTTCACCGGTTACTCCCACAGTCGCCGGACGCAGAGAAGGGAGTCCTCTGTTCCTTTCTCCTGGCGCCACGGGAAGTCGGCGGGTTTTGCGCGGAAAAGCAGGTCACCCGCGAGCACTTTCACATCCCCGCCCACGGCGAGCTCTACGCGACGCTGCTGGAGCTGTGGGACGCGGGGAAGCCGATTGATTTCATCATCCTGACGGAGTTGCTCCGCGACCGGCAGCGGCTCGACCAGGTGGGCGGCGCGGCCTTTGTCACGGAGCTTTTCACCTTTCTCCCCACAGCGGCGAATCTCGCCTACTACGTGGAGATCGTGCAGGAGAAGTTCACCCTGCGCGAGATCATCAAGGTCTGCACCGAGTACGCCGCGCGCAGCTACGACGAGCAGGACAACGTGCCGACCCTGCTCGACGACGTGGAGGGGAAGATTTTTGCGATCGCGCAGGACCGCTTCAAGGACAAGGCGGCGAGCATGAAGGATCAGGTCATGCAGGCGATCCACGACATCGAGGCGCTCTACGAGCGGCGCGGGGCGATCTCCGGGCTGGAGACGGGACTGGCGGAATTCGACCGGATGACGGACGGGCTGCACGGCTCGGAGATGATCGTCATCGCCGCGCGGCCCTCGATGGGGAAGACTGCGCTGGCGATGAACATGGCTGAGCATGTGGCGCTGGAGCTGAAGAAAGCGGTGGCGGTCTTCTCACTCGAAATGAGCACCTCCCAGCTCGTGCAGCGGATGCTCTGCTCCCGCGCCCGCGTGAATCTCGGCAATATCCGCAACGGCTTCCTCAGCGAACGCGATTTCCCCGCGCTCACCGCCGCGGCGTCGAAGCTCGCGGAGAGCAAGTTCTTCATCGACGACACGCCCGGCCTTTCCATCCTCGAGCTGCGGGCCAAGGCCCGCCGGCTCAAGAGCCAGCACGACATCGCCGCCATTTTCATCGACTACCTCCAGCTCCTGCGCAGCACGTCGCGCCGGGCGCAGGACAATCGCCAGCTCGAAATCGCGGAGATTTCCTCCGGGCTGAAAGGGCTCGCGAAGGAGCTGAACATCCCGATCGTCGTGCTCGCGCAGCTCAACCGGAATCCCGAGGGCCGCACCGGCGCATCGCTCGGCCGCCCGCGCCTTTCCGACCTGCGCGAATCCGGGTCGATCGAGCAGGACGCCGATCTCGTGGGGCTGCTCGTCCGCGAGGAGTATTACGCGGACACCGACGAGGACAAAAAGGCCGCCGAGGGAAAGGCGACGCTCATCATCGCCAAGCAGCGCAACGGCCCGGTCGGCGATGTACCGCTGACGTTCCTCAAGGAGTTCACGCGTTTCGAGAACCGGGCGCGCGAAGTGGAGGAGCAATAGGCGGGACGCTCAGGCCTTCTGCTTTCGCACAGTCGGGCCGGGGACCCAGTGGCCGGGGACCAGGACGGTCTTTTGCCGCGCAGGGAGTCCGCGCTCGTTCCGGCGGAGCTGCCCGTCCACGAGGTCCACAGCGGCGGCGCCGACGACCTCGGACGCCTGATTCACACCGGCCCACTCGGTATCGCCATCGACGAGGCCGAGATGGGCAAAACCGACATCGCGGGGGATGCGCGCTCCGAGATGCTGGAGCACCCGGACGCACTGCGGCTCCTGACTCACGATCGCGTCCGGCTGGTGGCTCTGAAACCACGAGGTAAATGCGGGGTCGAAGGCGCCCTCGGCGAGCAGGGAGGGCACGCGCTGCTCCGGAGGAATGGTGCTCTGATAGACGAGCATGCCGGCGGACCAGTGGCGGTTCACGCGCTCGTCACCGTCACGCGTCATGGCCATGCCGATGCGCCGGTAGCCGAGGCGGGTGAGTTCGGCGATGGCGAGGCGGATGGTGGAGTACTGGTCATTGCTCGCGCGGTGGATGATCGGCGAGGTCACGGAATAGCCGATGGCCGCCGAGGCGAAGCGCGGCCAGTCGAGCCCCAGCGTGCCGCCGCCGGCCGGGAGCGGAGCCACGACCACCCCGAGGATGTGGCGGGTCACGAGGATGTCCGAAAACCGCTGCTCCGATAGCCCGGGGCGGCGCAGCCACCACTCCTCGAGCGTGTAGCCCAGGTCAGCCGCGCGTTTTTT
>JAYTML010000447.1:0-3740 GCA_043728655.1 Chthoniobacter sp.
ATCACGAATCAATTCCGCGGCGTGCCGCTGCCGGCGCTGATCCTCGGCGCAGTGGCGCTCATCGTGTGGGTGCTCACGCAGCACACGCCGTGGGGGCGTTACCTTTACGCCATCGGCGGAAACGAGGAGGCCGCCGTGATCTCCGGCATCCCCGTGGCGCGCGTGACGATCGGCGCTTTCACGCTCATGGGCGCGATCGTGGCGCTGACGGGCTTTTTGCAAACGGCCTACGGCGGCGCGAGCACGACGACGGTCGGCGACCTCATGGAGCTCGACGCCGTGGCGGCCTGCGTGATCGGCGGCGTGAGCCTGCGCGGCGGACGCGGCACGGTGCTCGGCGTGCTCTTTGGCGCGCTGATCATGGCGTGCCTGATCAATGGGATGACGCTCCTTTCCGTGGAGCCGGAGCACAAATACATGGCCCGCGGGCTGGTGCTGATCCTCGCGGTGTGGATGGACGTGCGCCTCGGGCGGACGGCGGTGGGGTAGGCTCGTAATCTTAATCCTAATCGTAATCCTAACCGGCAAGCGGAGCGCGCAGCGGCCCGGCGGTGGGAGAGGATTACGATTACGATTACGAAAAGGACCCGCCGCCTTTCCTACAGCACCGTCCCGCGCAGCAGCACCACGGCGGCGGTGAAGTAGATGACCAACCCGGTGACGTCCACGAGCGTGGCGACGAACGGCGCGGAGGACGTGGCCGGATCGAGGCCGACGCGGCGCAGGAGCATGGGGAGCATCGAGCCGGCGAGCGTGCCCCAGAGGACCACGCCGAGCACGGCGGTGCCGACGGTCGCGCCGACGAGATAGTAGTGCGGCCCGTAGATCGTGGAGAAGTGCCCCCAGATGGCCACCCGCGAAAAGCCGATCAGCCCGAGGATCAGCCCGAGGCAAAGGCCGGAGGCGATCTCGCGGCGCATGACGCGCCACCAATCGCCGAGCCGCACCTCGCCGAGCGCCATGGCCCGGATGAGCAGGCTGGTGGCCTGCGAGCCGGCGTTTCCGCCCGCGGAGATGATGAGCGGGATGAAAAGCGCGAGCATCACCGCGCGCTCCAGCTCGTGCTGGAAAAAGCCCATCGCCGTAGCCGTGAACATTTCCCCGAGGAAGAGCACGACCAGCCAGACGGCGCGCTTTTTCACCAGCTCAAGGATCGGCGCATCCATGTAGGGCTCCTCCAGCGCCTCGACGCCGCCGAGCTTCTGGATGTCCTCGGTCGCCTCCTCCTCCTGCACGTCGAGCATGTCGTCCACGGTGACGATCCCGAGGAGCTTTTCCTCGCTGTCCACGACGGGGAGGGTGTTGCGGTCGTATTTGCGGAAAACATCCAGCGCCGTGGCCTGGTCGTCCGTCGCGCGCAGGGCGACAAAGGAGCTGTCGTGCAGGTCGCTGACCTTCGTCCCGACCGGCGCGAGCAGGAACTCGCGGATGCGCACATCATCGATCAGCCGTCCGCGTTCGTCGGTCACATAGATCACGTTCAGCGTCTCCGAGTCGCTGCCATTCTCGCGGATATGATCGAGCACCTGCTGCACGGACCAGTCCGCGCGAATGCTGATGAAATCAGGCGTCATCAGCCGGCCCACGCTGTCCTCCGGGTAGTTCAGCAGCGATTGCGCGACCGCCTTTTCCTCAGGCGAAAGAAGCTGGATGAGCTGCAAGACCGCGGCGCCCGGCAGCTCCTCGAGCAGCGCCGTCCGGTCGTCGGGCGACATGTCATTGAGGATCCGCGCCGCCTGGGCATGGCCCATCGCCTTCAGCACGATGTGCTGCGCGTCGGCGTCGAGATACTCGAAAACCTCCGTCGCCTGCGCGTGCGGCAGCAGGCGGAAGACGACCGCCTGATCATCCTCCGGCAGCTCGGTGATGCACTCGGCCACATCCGCCGGAGACCAGTCCTCAAAAGCCGCGCGCAGCGCGGAGAAATTCCGCGCTTCGATCAGCTCCTTGATTTCCGGGCCGATGAGATTGCCGAGCATCCGCGCAGGGAAACACCGCCCGTCGGCGCTTGCCAATCGTCGAGTGAGAAAAACTCGCGCGGCGCGGCGACTCGGCGGTTGGCAACCGCCAGCCGGGCACGTAGCGTCGCGCCGTGAGCTACACGGTTTTCGCCCGCAAATACCGCCCGCAGACCTTCGATGAGGTCGTCGGTCAGGACCACATTGTCCGCACGCTGAAGAATGCCATCGCGCAGAACCGGCTGGCGCAGGCGTATCTTTTCGTCGGCCCGCGCGGCACGGGAAAAACCAGCTCCGCCCGCATTTTCGCCAAGGCGCTGAACTGCATCAACGGCCCGACCGCGGACCCGTGCGGCGTCTGCCCGATGTGCGTGGAAATCGCCGCCGGCACCTCGCTGAACGTGATGGAATTCGACGCCGCGTCGAACACCCAGGTGGACAAGATCCGCGAGATCATCATCGACAACGTGAAGTACATGCCGACCGGCGGCGCGAAGTACAAGCTCTACATCGTGGACGAGGTCCACATGCTCTCGAATTCCTCCTTCAACGCGCTGCTCAAGACGCTCGAAGAGCCGCCCGCGCACGTGAAATTCGTCTTCGCCACCACCGACGTACAGAAGGTGCCCACGACCATCATCTCGCGCTGCCAGCGCTTCGACCTGCGCCGCATCCCCGCGCCGGAAATCGCGAAGCATTTGCTCTACATCGCCGGGAAGGAAAACCTCGCGCTCACCCCGGCGGCCGCGGACAGCATCGCGCGCGGCGCCGAGGGCGGGCTGCGCGACGCGGAGTCGATGCTCGACCAGCTCGTGGCGTTCTGCGGGACGGAAATTGGCGACGAAAACGTGCAGGAAGTCTTCGGCTTCACCGGCCAGCAGACCGTGGCGGAGCTTTGCGAGCACCTGATCTCCGGCCAATCGGCTGCCGCGCTGGCGCTCATCCACGCGCAGGCGGAATCCGGAAAGGATCTGAGCCGGCTCATGGCGGATCTCATCGCGCACTTTCGCAATCTCCTCGTCGTGCAGCACGACCCGCAGGGCGTACAGGACGAGCTCAGCGCCGAGGCTGTCGCCGCGCTCGCGGAGCAAAGCGGACGCATCACCACCGACCGGCTGCTGGAGCTGATCGAGCAGTTCGCCGCGGCGGAGGGCCGGATGAAGTGGGCTGCGAACAAGAAGATGCACTTCGAGATCGCCGCGATCCGCGCCATCCAGACCCTCGGCCAGGCCACGCTCACGGATGTGCTGGACACGCTCACCGCCATCCGCGGCGGCGGCGCAGCGCCGGAGAAAGCGGCCAGCAGGAAGCCGGAACCCGCCGCCCCGCGGCCCGCGCCTCAGGTAGCGGCAAAGCCCGAGACGCCCGCCCCGGCGGCGCGCGCATCGCTCAGCGCAGCCGTCGCCGCGTCGCTTGGCGAGAAGAAGCCCGCTCCCGCGCCAACCCCGTCCGTCCCACCCCCGGCCGCGATCCGCGAGGAGCCCGCTGCCAAAGCCGCCCCGGCAGCCCCGGAGGTTTCCGCCGCCGCGCTGTGGCCGCAGTTCGTCGCCCGCGTGCGCAAGGACCGCCCGCTCATTTCCGGCTGGATCGAATGCGGCCAGCTCATGGCCGTCGCCGACGGCGTCGCCACTGTCGCTTTCCCGACCGACGCCAGCCTCGCGCTCGAATCCTGCGAACGCCCGAACAACCGCCAGTTCATCGAGGCGCTCCTCGCCGAGCTCGCCGGCCAGCCGCTCATCCTGAAATGCGAAAAGCGCGCCGGCCTGACCGTCGAAAAAATCG